>NZ_JBJUDF010000011.1:0-23855 GCF_046067725.1 Planktothrix sp. | reverse complement strand
TTTTGTCAAGCCATTGATTTGGGTCACTCCCAAAACTCGTGCATCGTCAGATTGAAATTTTGTCAGAAAATCCATGTATTTCACCACAGCATCAGGGTTTCAGCCTTGATTTTGACCGATAGACAGAATAACCCCTTGGGTGGTGTTTTTTATAGTCTACCAGAACCCCCATAAACTCGTCAACTTTTTGAAAGCTATTCTCAATAAAATATCCAGATTTCCTGACAAACTTTTAATAAACAAAACTATCTTGAAAATTTAATTAGAAAAACTAAACATTAATTTCTAGGGAAGTGACACATCAAAAATTTCTGAATTTAAAAACCAAAAACCCCCTCCGATTTACCACTGGAAGGGGGTTTTTGAGTATTAACCTGGCACCGAGCTATTTTTCCAGGCGGCTACCCGCCAAGTATCTTCGCCGTATCAGCGTTTCACAGCCGAGTTCGAGATGGATCGGAGTGGTTCCACTGAGCCATAGGCACCAGGAAAGCTTTGTAAACTTTCACTGACTTTGAGGAGTTACAGCTTTTTTTGTCTTGTTTGCTTGCTCCTCACAATTTACTAATCTACTCGCTTTTTCTCGGAATGTCAACCCCTGTTTCAAAAAAAAATTGACATCCCTCAAACCCAAGCGGTGCAGCGTTTCTAGCATCAGGGAGCCGTCCTCTAGCCGAAATGTGGCAAAATAGAAAGGATTGTCTAAAATTGTCCATCTTGTCGAAACCCATGACTGCAACGACCCCAAGCCAAGCCACAAAATACGAACCCTTCAGTACCGAAGCCAAATGGCAACAGTATTGGGAAGATCATCAGGTGTTTAAAGCTGACCCCAACCAACCGGGGGAACCCTATTGCATTATGATTCCCCCGCCTAACGTCACGGGAAGTCTGCACATGGGTCATGCCTTTAATAACTCTTTGATTGATGCCTTGATTCGTTATCATCGCATGAAAGGCTATAACACCTTGTATTTGCCGGGGACGGATCACGCGAGTATTGCAGTCCAAACAATTTTAGAACGACAACTCAAAGCCGAAGGCAAAACCCGCTACGATTTAGGACGAGAAAAATTTTTAGAACGAGCTTGGGAATGGAAGGAACAATCGGGGGGAACGATTGTTAATCAGTTGCGACGGTTGGGGGTTTCTTGTGATTGGACGCGGGAACGATTTACCCTCGATGAAGGATTATCAAAAGCAGTCTTAGAAGCCTTTATTCGATTATATGAAGATGGCTTAATTTATCGAGGTAAATATTTAGTGAACTGGTGTCCGGCGAGTCAATCGGCGGTATCGGATTTAGAAGTTGAAAATAAAGAAGTTGACGGTAATTTGTGGCATTTTCGCTATCCTTTAAGCGATGGTAGCGGTTATGTAGAAGTAGCAACAACACGACCGGAAACCATGTTAGGAGATACGGCGGTTGCAGTTAATCCGAATGATATTCGTTATAAAGATTTAATCGGAAAAACTGTAACTTTACCGATTATGAAACGGGAAATTCCGATTATTGCGGATGAATTTGTTGATCCGAGTTTTGGTACGGGTTGTGTGAAAGTGACTCCCGCCCATGATCCGAATGATTTTCAACTGGGTCATCGCCATCAACTCCCCATGATTAATATTATGAATCAGGATGGATCTCTGAATGAAAATGCAGGGCCATTCCAGGGACAGGATCGATTTGTGGCGCGAAAAAATGTCGTTCAACATCTCAAAGATTTGGGATTTTTAGTTAAAGTTGAAGATTATAAACATACGGTTCCCTATAGCGATCGCGGTAAAGTTCCGGTAGAACCGTTATTATCAACTCAATGGTTTGTTAAGATTAGACCTCTGGCGGATAAAGCTTTAAATTGTTTAGATAATCATGATTCTCCAGCTTTTGTTCCTGAACGTTGGACGAAGGTTTATCGAGATTGGTTAGTTAAATTAGAAGATTGGTGTATTTCTCGACAATTGTGGTGGGGTCATCAAATTCCCGCTTGGTATGCTATTAGTGAAACCGAGGGTAAAATAACGGATAAAACGCCGTTTATTGTGGCGAGAACTGAAGCGGAAGCGAAGGAAAAAGCGATCGCAAAATTCGGAGAACAGGTCATTTTAGAACAAGATCCTGATGTTTTAGATACGTGGTTTTCGTCCGGTTTATGGCCGTTTTCAACCTTGGGATGGCCAGAACAAACCTTAGATTTAAGCAAATATTATCCCACCGCCACCTTATCAACCGGGTTTGATATTATCTTTTTCTGGGTGGCTCGGATGACGATGATGGGGGGATATTTTACCGGAAAAATGCCCTTTAAAACCGTTTATATTCACGGGTTAATCCGGGATGAAAAGGGTAAGAAAATGTCAAAATCTGCCGGAAACGGGATTGATCCGTTATTATTAATTGATAAATACGGAACTGATGCTGTCCGGTTTACCTTAATGAAAGAAGTCATCGGTGCCGGACAGGATATTCGCTTAGAATATAATCGAGAAACTGACGAATCTGCCTCCGTTGAAGCGTCTCGAAATTTCGCCAATAAACTGTGGAATGCGTCTCGGTTTGTGATGATGAATTTAGACGGGAAAACGCCAAAACAGTTAGGAGAACCGAATATTAATCAGTTAGAACTCAGTGATCAATGGATTTTGTCTCGCTTTAACCAAACTGTTAAACAAACCCGTAACCAGATGGAAAATTACGGCATTGGTGAAGCGGCAAAAGGCATTTATGAGTTTATTTGGGGAGATTTTTGTGATTGGTATATTGAACTAGCCAAACCCCGTTTACAAGGAGAAAATGCCGAATCTCGTCACGTTGCTCAACAAACCTTAGCTTATGTCTTAGAAGGGATTTTAAAACTGCTCCATCCCTTTATGCCCCATATTACCGAAGAAATTTGGCATAGTTTAACGCAAACAGGGGAAGAACATTGTTTAGCATTACAAGCTTATCCGGTTGTGGTCGAAGAGAAAATCTTAGAAGTACAACGGTTAGGCAAATTTGTTAAAGATCCTGATTCAATGGTTGGTCAAGTTCTGAGTACCTTATTAGAATTACCCGACCTGGTAGAAGATTTCTTGAAACAATATCAAAAACCGTTAATTTTGACCGGGTTATTTTTCGTTGCCTTTTTAACAGTTAAATGCTTTGTAGCGGCGTTGAATGCTATTCATGAAATCCCCTTACTACCGAGTATGTTTGAATTAATTGGGATGGGATATTCCGGTTGGTTTGTGTATCATTATTTGTTGAAGGCATCTCAACGAGAAGAACTAGGGAAAATTCTACAACAGTTGAAAACGGAATTTATCGGCAGTGAAGAACCTGTCAAACCTGTTGATTCAAATTTTCAAGTTTCTAACCGTTTTTCCTCTGTTTCTCAAGATTCTGCTTCGGAAATTACTACCATTTTTGACCCGAAATTAGAGGCTGATTTTGAGTTAATTATTGGGGCAATTCGTACTGTCAGAAATTTACGAGCGGAAGCGGATATTAAACCTAAAATTAAAGTCCATGCTATTCTGCAAACGGAAAGCCGCAAAGAACAGGATATCTTGAAACAAGGGCAAGCCTATATTCAAGAATTAGGCAAAGTTGAAACCTTAACCATTACAGAACAATTAACTGAAAATGAAGGTCAAACTATTGCTGGAGTCGTGGGAACAGTTCAGGTGTTAATGCCGTTAGCTGGGGTGGTAGATTTAGTCGCATTCCAAACTAAATTGCAGAAAAAATTGGCTAAAGTTGAAAAAGAAATTCAAGGGTTTCAACGGAATTTGAATAACCCGAATTTCGTTAACCGTGCGGAACCAGAAGTGGTGGAAAATACCCGCAATAATTTAGCAGAAGCTGAAAAACAAGCGGAAATTCTGCGAGAACGGTTAAGTCAATTTTCATAATAATAGGGAACAGACAATCAGCGATTTAGATTCTAAACTCCCTCCTACAGATGCTTCCTCAACCCCGCGTAGGGACGTTGTATACAACGTCTCTACAGATACAGAGGAAGACTATACTATCACAAAAACGGATTATGATTAATCAAGATTTAGGTTTGTTTATATTAGGAATTGCTGTCCTAACACTTTATTTAATTTTTTCAGCCTTAACAGAAATGGGAACTAAACTACCCTGGAAAAAGTAAAACTATTTTCCTAGTTTAACCACTAGATTGTAAAGCTTTTTCTACAATATCAATTACCTCTTGGGATTTAAACGGTTTAACTAAATATCCCGAAGGATTGGTTTCTTTTGTACGTTCAATGGTGGAGCTATCAGAATAAGCAGTAATATAAATAATGGGAATTTGGTATTGTTCTCGAATGCGTTTTGCGGTTTCTACCCCATCTAAATCTCCCCGTAAGTGGATATCCATTAAAATTAAATCCGGGCATTTTTTAGCGATTTGTTCTAAGGCTTTTTCTCCTGAATTAATTCGGGCAATCACTGTATACCCTTGTTTTCTTAAACTCCGGGCAATACTTTCGGCGGCAATTAACTCATCTTCAACAATTAAAATGGTGGCTGTCATCTGTTTAAAACCATATCAATGTCAATTTAATCTTCATTTAATATTACATCTTAATTATAACTTTGTTCTTGAAAAATTAGGGTAAAACTTGTACCTTGGCTACAGTCTAATTCTAAGGTTGCTTCTAATTGATCTGCTAAAATATTAACTAATCTTAATCCCAAAGAAGGACTATCTTGCCAATCTACATCCTCTGGAATCCCGATTCCATGATCACTAATTTTCAAATAAATTTTCTGTTCAGAATCTACTTTTAGATTAATTTCAACTTCTCCAGTTGTTGAGTGAGGGAAAGCATATTTAAACGCATTGGTCACTAACTCATTAATTAATAATCCACAGGGAATCGCCGTTTCTAAATTTAAAGTTACGGGTTCAACATCCAGATTAATATTGATTTTACAGTCTTTTGGTTGATAAGATGAACTTAATTTTTCTACTAAATTTTGAATATAATTCGCAAAATTAACTTGGGATAAATCATCAGATTGATAAAGCTGTTCGTGAATTAATGCCATGGTTTGAATCCGATTTTGACTTTCTGCAAATAAATTCCGTTGTTCCTCCTGTTCTAACGTATCTGCTTGTAAATCTAATAAATTAGAAATCACATAAAGATTATTTTTAACTCGATGATGAATTTCTCGTAATAACACTTCTTTTTCTAACAGTGAAGCTTTAATTTTTTCTTCCGCTTTTAAGCGTTCAGTCACATCTCGACAAACACAAATTAATAAATCATCATCAGTTAAAGTCAGTGAAATTTCTTCAGCAAAGATACTTCCATCTCGGCGTTGAGCGATGGTTTGTCCTTGCCAATGACGTTGTTGGAATAAAGTCGGGAAAGTATGCTGTTGAAAATAACGAATTTGTTCCGGTTTATAGAGCACTTCCCAACTGTTCCCTAGTAATTCTTGGGGATGGCTATACCCAAACATTTCAACATGAGCTTTATTCAAATAAATATAATGCCCGTCTTTTAAAATCCCAATACCATCAATAGCAGCTTCAATGGCAGCTAACTGCTGTTTTAACACTTCTTGTGCTTTCTGAAGTTCTGTAATATCCGTATGAGCACCCACCATGCGGATCACGTTTCCTTGGTCATCTTTCAGATGAATGGCTCTCGATAAAATATAGACGGTGGAGCCATTTTTATGATGAAAACGTTGAATGATTTGAAATCGATCCACTCGACCTTGGTTATAGTCTTCAATCAATTTAATTGCTGCAATTCTATCCTCTTCAAAAATAACTTTTTCCCAGGAGGAGAGATCATTCGGTAATTCATCATTATTATAGCCAATCATCTCTTTCCAACGGGGAGAAAAATAAATCTCATCCTTGATAAAATCCCAATCCCAAAAGCCATCTTGTGCAGCTTGAACAGCTAACTGAAACCGTTCTCCCGCCACTTTGATTTCGGCAGCACTGCGTTTTCTTTCTGTTAAATCTTGAGCAATTCCTAAGAATCCAGTAATATTTCCGATGGGATCTCGCAAGGAACAAACCGAGAGTAAAACCGGAAATTTTGTTCCATTTTTATGAACCATACTCCATTCTCGTTCTTCAATCTTTCCGAGACGTGCTTTCGCAATAAAAACTTCAAAACCCGGTTCAATTTGAGTTCCTAATTCTAAAGATAAACTATAGGAACGTTCTATAATTTCTTGAGGATCATGAATCATAACAGGAGTTTTTTTACCAATCAGTTCTTCAGCTTGATAACCGAGCAAATTTTCTGCACCTTGGTTCCAAACTTGAATAATTCCATTGATATCCGTCGAAATAATCGCGTAATTTGTTCCATCTAAAATGGCTTGTTGGAGTTGATTTAATTCTAAGAGTTTGGCTTCTGCTAATTTGCGATCGCTAATATCACTTTCCGAACCTGCCATGCGAATCACTTGGCCGTTTTTATCCCAGAGAGCTTGACCCCGATCTAAAATCCATTTATAGGAATTATCTTTACATTTGACCCGATATTCAGCCATGAAAAACGGGGTTTTTCTTTGGAAATGATCTTGTATTTCTTGCCAAAACTTATCAGCATCATCGGGATGAATTCGAGATGTCCATTCTTCTAAGTTATTTATAATTTCATCTTCATTAAATCCTCGAATTTCTTTCCACCGAGGAGAAAAGAAGACTTCATTAGTTTGGACATTCCAATCCCAAATTCCATCTTTACTTCCATGAACAGCTAATTGCCAACGTTCCTCACTAATTTGTAAGGCTTTTTCCGCTAATTTCCGTTCGGTTATATCTAACATAATCGATAAATATTGAAACGGTTTACCTTGATCATCCAAAAACGGAACAATGGTGGTATCAACCCAATAGTAATCTCCATTTTTGGCTTGATTTCTAATTTCTCCTCCCCACACTTTTCCTTGACTAATAGTAGACCAAAGGTGTTTAAAGAAGCTCGAAGGATGATAACCTGAATTAATTAAACTAAAGGTTTGCCCCACAACTTCTTGGGATGAATATTGATAAGTCTGAGAAAATTTATGATTACAATAATTAATCACCCCATTATGATCTGCTATGGCTACAATTGCCATTTCATCCAGGGCTATTTTATGATCAGTTAATTCTTGTAGGACACTTTTGAGTTTGTTCTCGGCTTGTTTCTTAGCGGTAACATCCCGCAAAAAAGCGCGAATTACCGTTGGTTTACCTTCTTCAAAGCGACAGTTAGCACTGCCTTCTAAAATAACAGTCTCTCCTGTTTTCGTAACATAAGTTGTTTCGATAGAATTATATTGACTAATGGCTCCGGTTTTTAATTGCTCAATAACCTCATGAAATTTAGGGGAATTTTCAAAATCAATTAAATCAAATATGGATAAGTTTTTAATTTCTTCATCGCTATATTTTAAAGTTTCTTTCCAAGCTCTATTGACATAAATAAAACGCCCATCTTCAGGGGAAACCAATTGAATTAAATCATTAGCATTTTCAAATAAATCCTTTAACTCTTCTTGACTTTCTCTTAAATCTATTAATAATTGAGCTTGGGCGATCGCAATTCCTACTTGCTCAGAAATTTGCTCCATAATCTCAATTTCAAAGTTTGTCCAATAATGCATTTTATGACATTGATGCGCCACCATTAAGCCCCAAATTATACCATTTTGAAAAACCGGAACAATTAATTTTGATTTAACCTTTAATTGCTCCATTAAATTTCTCATACATAAAGTTTCAGGCTGATCTAAAGGATAAGCTTCTTCAATATTATCAATTGCTTTGACTTTTTTGTGTTTATAAAATCCCATACAAGAATCAGAAAAAATGTGATTATCTAAGGTTTGATTGAGCAGGGATAATTCTGGATCAATGACTGATTCTGTAATAATTTGTTTTTTTCCTTTTGGGAAAATTCGATAGATTAAAACGCGATCGCAATCTAAAATACGACGAATTTCAGTTACAGTCGTTTGCAAGATCTCTTCGAGTTGTAAAGATTGACGAATATTCAGGGTTATATCTGTAAATAATTTAACCTTGACATTTTGTTCTTCTAATTTTTTCTCGGTTTTCCGATGTTCTTGAATTTCATTTAAAAGTTGTTGGTTAGTTTGGCTTAAAACAACGGTTCGTTCTCGCACTCTTCGCTCTAATTGACTATTCAATTTTATTAACGCATCTTCGGCTTTACAGCGTTCTTTTAACTCATATTTAATTTGTTGATAAAGTTGAGACTGTTGAATCGCAATAGCAATAGAAACAGCCAGTTGATCTAATAAATTTAATTCATCAGGACTCCACTGACGAGGTGTAGCACAGTGATGAGCAATTAATAATCCCCATAACTGATGATCACAGACAGGATCATTAATGACAATGGGAACCACTAAATTTGCTTTCACATTAAAATTAGACAGTAACTTGTAATAACAAGCTGAAATATCGGCGGTTTCAATATTATTAATAGCATTTTTTTTGCCTTGCAAATAATGTTTGGCGCCACCCGTTTTAAAACAAGTATCTTCTAAAGAAATACCTAGAATACTATTTTCTTGAAAAGTAACAGATTCTGCAACAACTTGACCATTAAATTGTGCATCGAATTTATACACTAAAACTCGATCACAGTCTAAGATTTGCCTAATTTCTGTCACCGTTGTTTGGAGAATTTCCTTTAAAGATAAAGACTGACGAATATTAATCGTTATTTTGTATAATATTTTTTCGAGTTCTAATTGTTGATACAGTTTTTTTTCGGCTTGTTTTTGCTGGGTAATATCCCTCGCAATTCCCAAAAAAGAAATTAAAGTTCCATCGGGGGAATATTCAGGAACGAGTCGAGTTTGATACCAAATAGAATTGTTAATAGTCGGAAAGGGATAGTCAATGGTTTGTTCTTTCTTCGTTTCGATTGCCTTTTGAAGACAGCCTTTCCAAATCTCAATTACGTCTTGATCAACCCCTAGTTCTTCTGGATATTTACCGACTAAATCTTGAGCCGGAACTCCCACCAATTTTTCAACAGCATGATTAAAATAGAGATACTTTAAATCCAAATCAATTCTAAAAATAATATCAGGAGCCGTTTCAACCATCAGTTGAAATTCTTGTTCTCGATAATAGAGTTTTTCGTTCTGTTTTTTGACTTCTTGTTGGAGGTTTAAATTCTGATTTTCTAACAGTTTTATTTTTTCATCTTGTAACTGTTTAACTTCTGCTTCTAACAATTCAATAACATTATAAACTTCTAAAGGCTCTAATATCTTTAAAATATTAGTGCGTGTGATCAGTCCTAATAATTCTCCCTGGTTTCCCGTGATGATTAAACGGCCAATGCGCTTGGATTCCATTATTTGATGAGCAACTGATAAGCTATCGTCAGGATTTAGCGTTAAAATAGGGGAGCTCATGACCGCTACAGCTAAGGTTTGATTCCAATTCAATCCTAACCTTTGAAATTGAACTAAATCTCGTTCTGTAATAATTCCGACCGGATGCTGAGGAGAATCTTGATCTACAATTACCATACAACTAATGCGATGATTAGCCATCAGTTGTGCGATTCTTAATAAAGGAGTTTGGTCGGTTACAACAATCACTGGACAATTCATCACCTCAGAAACAGTTCGGAACCGCAATAAATCCTCTGGTTGTAAACATCCTCGAATCGTATCATAGGTAATTAATCCAATCAGGTTTTCTTGATCAACAATTGGTAAATGGCGGATAGAATGATCTCGAAATAGATTGATAGCCGCGAAAATATCCTGTTTTTTTTCATATTGAAGGGTGACAACAGGTTGACTCATGACCTGATTAACTTTAATATTTTCTGTATGTTGACCCTTGGCAATCCATTGAATAATATTTCGTTCTGTTACAATACCAATCGGTTGATGATTCTCTACAATAATAACACAACTGCCTCGGCCTTCTTGTTTTGCAGCTTCCAAGGAGTTCGGTTCTGATAAAGCTAGACAACAACTGCCTCTGGATTTAGCAATTAATGCGATTACTTCGTCTAATAAAGTATCGGGTGCGACCTTGATAGGATCTGGAATAATAGCAGCTTCTAAATTATCTAACCAACCAAGTGTTAGAGCCATAGACGATTCAGATGTAGTAAGAGACATAGATTTTATAAATTCATTGTATCTTGATACTTAGAGCCGGTGTAAAAATATGGTTTGGCACTGAAGGCTTCCAAGAGTAGAGATGGGTCGAATCTCTACTAGGATAGCGTGATTCTCCTTTAATTTCCATTGTATTTTTACTGAATTTATTTAGAATCTAATTCCGTATTTTTACTGACTGATCTTTCAACTATAGGAACTCTATCTTATGCGCATCTATCTAATTTAGGTTTAACGTTCTCTTTTTAAAAAATAAATTAAATAATTTACCTTTGCCTAAAATTTCATCTAATTCCCGTGTTATAAAAAAAGGAATAAACACCAGAAATAAGCAGAAAATTTGATAAATAATATCGATTTGAAAAAAATGATTTTTCAAATGTATTAAAATTTGATCTATAGATTCGTGTTGAAACAAACCGATAATAAAATGTTCTACAACATTAAAAATTAAAACAATTATTGTGAATAAAATTGACTTATAACCCACTGAAATCATTAGAGGTTTATCTGCATAGTGTTCTACAATCGGCAATTTTTCAGATAAAACAATCACTTTTCCGATAATTAAAGCTCCAACAATCGCAACCCCATAGTTAAAAGCGTCAATCCCATGTTTTAATAACGCCAGAGAATTCAACGTGATTAAAACACTAAAGGATAAAGCCAAATACAAATTAACAATTGATAAACTAATAAACTCATCAATTAAGGCAGATTTCCGAGTTTTTTTGGGTGCGGTTTTATTCATCATAAATTAATTAAAGTTGATGGTTGAGTATTCCTGATGGTCTGCTGATAACTGATGATGGGTGGGATAACCTTAACCCTACAGATGATTGTGTCTGGCTTTTAAAATAAATTCAGCCACACTTAAATCGACAGGAGTGGTAACTTTTAAATTGGTTTCTTCTCCCATCACAATATGAACCGATAACCCACATTTTTCAAATAATGCCGCATCATCGGTGACTTCCCACCCTTGTTGACGTCCTTGCTCATGGCAGTCTTTTAATAGTTTTACATCAAAGCCTTGGGGAGTTTGTGCCGCCCATAACTGTTTACGCTCAGGCGTATCCAAAATTAATCCATCCTCATCCACTACTTTAATCGTGTCTTTGACCGGAATAGCGGCAATTAACCCTTGATACTCCTGTAATGCTTGTGCACAGCGTTCAAATAACTCCGGTGTTACTAAACATCGAGCACCATCATGAATTAATACTTGTTCAGCATCGCTGGGTAAGGCTTGTAAGCCATTGTAAACTGACTGTTGACGGGTATCTCCCCCTACAATTAACTCCACAGGTTTACTTAAATTAACAGTAGCTAAAATGTCCTTAAACTCAGGAAAATCCACTGGTTGACCCATGATCCCGATCCAGTGAATACAAGTTGCCGCTTCCGCCGATAAAAGTGTCCACGCCAATAACGGTTGACTCAATAACGTCAGGAGTAATTTGTTGCGATAGCCTCCGCCTGGGCGTAGCCCATCGCTCCCCATCCGTCGCCCCATCCCTGCTGCTGGAATTAATAAGTGCATTGTGAAAATTTAGAGGTAAGATTGTTAATTCTGTCTTCATATTAGAATTAAGCTGATCTTGTAGATTAACTCTTTACTAATGAGAATACTAGCCCTTGTCCCCGGTGGAATAGGCGATCAAATCTTGTTTTTCCCAACGCTTGATGGCCTCAAGCAAGCTTATCCTGAAGCCCAAATTTCTGTTATGGTAGAACCCAGGGCCAAGGGAGCTTATCGAGTTTGTAAGTCAGTTTCCGAAGTTTTAACGTATGATTTCAAGGAACGGAACAGTTTAGCGGACTGGGGAAATTTCCTCGGTATTGTCCGTGACCGAGAATATGAAGTGGTCTTATCCTTGGGTCAACGTTGGACGGTGGGATTATTATTGTGGTTAACAGGTATCCCCACTCGCGTTGGATATGCCGGAGGCGGTGAAGAGATGTTTATCAGTAACCCCGTCTCCTTGAAACCCGAACAATACGCCGCCGAAATGTATTATGACCTGCTCAAAGGGTTACAAATTACCTCCCCCTTCTCTGGATTATCCATTAATGTTCCGAAACCGGATCTCGACTGGGCCGATGGGGAACAACAACGTTTAGGCATCAAGGACAGTGGTTATATTTTGATTCATGGGGGCTCTAGTCAGTTAGCGCAACAAAAAGGTATTGATAAAATTTACCCGGTTGCGAGTTGGCAAAAAATTATTCAAGATATTCAACAACGACAACCTAACCTTCCCGTTGTGATTGTTCAAGGGCCAGAAGATGGCTTATTAGTACGCGAAATTGTTCAATCTTGTCCGAATGTTAAAGTCACCCGACCGGAGGATATTGGCAAGTTGGCGGCGATGATCGCTTCGGCGAATTTAATGTTGTGTACTGATAGTGCCCCGATGCACTTGGCTGTTGCGGTGGGAACCTATACAATTGCATTATTTGGCCCCACTGAACCTGCTAAATTATTACCCAAAAGCGATCGCGTAATTGGCATTAAATCTCCTACTGGAAAAATGTCTGATATCTCTCCCGATGAAGTAATTAAAAAAATCTGGGGCAGTTAATTTAGCGGTAGGGGCGGGAATACCCCGCCCACAGTCAGTTATTAGTTATTAGCTTATTTCCTTTTAGTTCTGATTCTTAATTCGATGAATTACAATATTGAAGAAACGGTGATTGAACGTTACAAAGCTGGAGCAACAACGGTACAACCTTCTCTATGTTGTCCTGTGGAATATCAAGAAAATCAATATTTAGACATTATCCCTCAAGAAATTGTTGAAAAAGACTATGGCTGTGGCGATCCGACTCGTTATGTTAACCCCGGAGAAATTGTTGTAGATTTAGGTTCGGGAGCGGGAAAAAATTGTTATATGATCGCTCAAAAAGTTGGGGCAAATGGTCGAGTTATTGGAGTCGATTTTAATGAGACCATGTTGTCTTTATCTCGTAGCTATCAAGCAGAAATTGCCGAAAAATTAGGCTATGGGAATACCAGCTTTGTTAAAGCAAAAATTCAGGATTTAGCCTTAGATTTAGATCAAGTTCAACAGTGGTTAACAGCCCATCCCATTCAGTCCGTCGAACAAATTACACAATTTGAGTTAGAATGCGATCGCCTGCGTCAACACGCTCCTTTAATTGCCGATAATACCGTTGATGTAGTGATTTCTAATTGTGTTTTAAACTTAGTCCGTCCCCAAGATAAAGATCAACTGTTTCAAGAAATTTATCGCGTGTTAAAACGAGGCGGACGAGCGGTTATTTCGGATATTGTTTGTGATCAAGATCCGACTTCTACTATTTTAAATGATCCCGATTTGTGGAGTGGCTGTATTGCGGGAGCGTTTCGAGAAAATGAATTTTTACAACGCTTTGAACAAGCTGGATTTTATGGAATTGAAATCTTAGCTCGACAGGAAGAACCTTGGCAAGTGATTGATGGCATTGAATTTCGTTCTTTAACCGTTTGTGCGTTTAAAGGCAAAGACGGCCCCTGTTTAGATGTCAATCAAGCCGTGATTTATAAAGGGCCTTGGAAACAAGTGATGGACGATGACGGACATATTTTATATCGCGGTGAACGGATGGCAGTTTGTGATAAAACCTACCACATTTATACTAACATAAACGGCCCCTATCATCAAGATATTTTAGGAATTTTACCCCATGAAACGATTCCTTTAGAATCAGCCCCAGAGTTTGATTGTAGTCGTAATGTAATTCGCAAACCCGAAGAAACCAAAGGCAAAAATTATCACGTTACCATCACAAATTCCGATAATTCCTGCTGTTCTCCATCGAGTTCGAGTTGTTGTTAACGTTGATTTTTATCAGATAAAATAGGATTTTTTGGAGGTTGAAATCATGACAATCCTGAATATTTCCCTACCGGACTCAATTCAAGCGTTTGTAGCTCAACAAGTTGATAAAGGCGGTTATGGAACTGTTAATGAATACATTTTAGATCTACTGTGTCAAGAAAAAGCAAAAGCAGAACAGATAGAATCATTGTTATTAGAAGGCTTAGATAGTGGTGAACCCTTGGAAGTAACAGATGACTGGTGGGAACACAAACGCAGTTCTTTTCACCTTTAATCTGATTCTAAGTTAAGCTAACTAATATGACGTATAACACCATGAGAGTTGGATCATGTTAACTGGTATTAAACAGCAAGTGATCGTTGGTAAACAAGGTAAAATCGAGATTCAAACATCTGAGTTAGCAGAAGGAACGGTTGTTGAAGTGATTGTTTTAGTTGAACAAGATGTTTTTGAGGAAAAAACTAACCCATCTATTCAACAAGATGAAACAGAATATTTGCTATCTACTGAAGCCAATCGTTACCAGTTAATGACTGCGATTCAAAATATTGAGACAAAGACTAACTTGGTGAGTTTTACGCCTGAAGAATGGAATAAAGAATATAACATTTGCTCCAGAAGCGTTTAAACAATTTTAATCAATTCTTCGATACCGCATCCCCGGTAATTGTTCAACAAATCCGAATAATTCTAATTGTAATAATGCTGCGGATACATTTCCAGCCTCTAAATTAACATGAACAATAATTTGATCAAAAGCTGTTGCTTCAGAGGTCAGCACTTGCAACACTTGAGTTAATTCTGGGTCTAAATCTGGTAACGGTTTTGGAGGTTCTGGTTGGGTATCAAATAGCGATAATTGTTGCGGTGTATCTAAAGGAGGCATGGCTCCTAATTGTTCTAATAATTCCTCTAAATTAACCGGAATCATACTCGCACCCCCATTAATTAATTTTAAACAACCTTGGGAATTTTCATCATCTAAACGTCCGGGTAAAACATACACATCTCGGCAAAATTCATTCGCGACATGGGCGGTAATTAATGCGCCGGATTTTTGAGGAGCTTCCATCACAAAGGTAGCCCGACTTAACCCCGCAATAATCCGATTTCGTTGAGGAAAATGACGGGGGTTGGGTTTAGTTCCAGCCGGATATTCACTGATTAATAAACCTTGATTCATTACCCGTTCACAGAGTTGACGATTTTCTTTAGGATAGACAATATCAACTCCAGTTCCTAATGCAGCAATAGTTCGTCCTCCAACTTCCAAACAACTGCGGTGAGCTTCTGTATCAATTCCCGCCGCCATTCCTGAAACAATGGTAAATCCCCGACGAGTTAAGGTTATACTAATTTTACGAGTCCATCGTCGTCCATATTCTGTAGGAGTACGAGTTCCAACAATAGCAACTATGGGCGTAATGCCTTGATTTTCCTGGAGTTCAACAATCCCTCGATAATATAAAACTGGAGGAAATGTCGGGATTTCTAATAATAATCGAGGATAGTCAGAATCAGCAGGAGTCCAAAAATTAGGGTTTTTAACCGTATGTTGTTCGAGGAATTCTTCGGGGTTAAATTGTGATCGCTGTTGAATAATTTTTTCAACGGTTTGTTTCCCAAAACCATCAACTTGTATTAACTCGTTAGCCGTTGCTTTCCAAGCTGTTTCTAACGTTTTAAAATGCTGTTTTAGACGTTGAATTGAAATTGAGCCTACGCCATTCATTTGTGACCAAGCCAACCAATATCCTCGCTCTTCCACAATGGTTAAACTCCTCTATTTTTTTAACAAAACCATACCGTCAATTATTTATTGATTTAGCAAATATGATTTTTTGATAGATCAAAATGATACCGTAGTTAAGCTAACGATGCTAAACTAGAATAATTGTACTTAATTTTATTAACATTAGCAACATTTAAACCCTAAAATAATTTAATCTAGCCTAACGGTTAGGAGAAAGATTGATACTCAAACAGAGATAGTCAAGTTTTTCCTTTCTGTTCTGGTGTTTCTTATCCCTTTCAGTTATATTGAGTGAGGCTCAAACCGTGTTATTCAAAATAAAGACTTTAAAGCTTAAGCAACTAAAAATCATGGCTATTTTATTGGGATTTAGTAGTATTATTAGTTTGTTTTTACCAACAACTCAAGCTCAACCTTTAACAACTAATTCCTCTGTAAAAACCAATATTTTAAGTCTTGATAAAATTGCTCAAAACCAGAATTTAAACCCAAATTTTGAGCGTCATTTTAAAGATCTAAAAATTGAAGGATCAATTATTATTTATGACTTAAATCAGAATCGCTTTTATGAGTATAACCCTACTCGAAATCAAACTCAATTCTTACCAGCTTCTACCTTTAAAATTCTTAATTCTTTAATTGCCCTCGAAACCCAAGCAATTGCTGATGAAAAAACCATTCTACCTTGGGATGGAACCCAACACTCAATTGCGGGATGGAACCAAGATTTAAACCTAAGAGAAGCGTTCAAAGTTTCTGCGGTTTGGTTTTATCAAATTCTAGCGCGGCGTGTGGGTTATGAACAAATGAAATATTGGGTCACTCAAGCAAAATATGGTAATCAAATGATTGGTAAACCCGAAGAAATTGATCAATTTTGGTTACGGGGAGAATTAAGAATTACTCCTCAAGAGCAAATTCAATTTCTCCGCCGTTTTTACAACAATGAGTTGCCGTTTTCTCAACGGTCAATATCTATTGTACAAGATATTATGATTTTTGAAAAGACTCCTAACTATATCATCCGAGCTAAGACAGGTTGGGACAGCAAAAAAACCCCCAATATTGGCTGGTATGTGGGCTATTTAGAACAAAATCAAAATGTTTATTTCTTTGCCACTAATATTGATATTCACAAGCCAGAAGATGCCAGTGCTCGCCAAAAGTTAACCCGTCTTTGTCTGCAAGATTTGTCATTAGCCTTGGAAACTGAACCCTAAAAGCAAAGGAAATTAAAACAGGGGAAAATAGTAATTGATTATCATTCCCCTGTTTAGGCTTAAACCTTACGACTTCCCATTGCCATTGCCATTGCCATTACTCGTTGATAAAATCCGTTCTGTTAATTTATCAGGAACTTCTTGTAAATGGTCAAATTGCCAATTAAAATAACCCACTCCTAACGTTAAAGACCGCAATTCTACAATTAAATCCTGCATTTCCGCTTGGGGAATATAAGCAGAAATTTTATCCCATCCCTTCCAGTCCGACATCGGTTCAAAGCCTAAAATTTGCCCCCGACGTCCGGTAATTAACTGAAACATTTGAGAGGTAAAATCACTCGGCGCACAAATTTCAACTGACGTAATGGGTTCTAATAAAACAGGTTCGCATTTCTCCATTCCTGACTGCATTGCTAACCGAGCCGCTTGTTTAAACGCTTGTTCCGAACTATCCACTGAATGATAGGAACCATTGGTTAAAGTTACAGACACATCAACCACCGGGAAGCCTAACGGCCCTTGTTCTAAATATTCTCGAACCCCAATTTCAACACCCGGAATATATTGACGAGGAACCACACCACCCACAATAGTTTCACTAAAATTAAACCCTTCCCCACGAGGTTGAGGTTTAATATCTAAATACACATCTCCAAACTGTCCATGACCCCCACTTTGATGTTTATAACGGCCGTGAGAATTCGTCGTTTTACGAATGGTTTCTTTATAGGGAATTCGAGGCAAATGAGTCACCATGGGTAAATTATATTTACGCCGTAACCGATCTAAAGTGACTTGTAAATGAATTTGACCTTGACCCCATAAAATAATTTCATGGGTATCTCCATGTTGTTCCCAACTTAATGAAGGATCTTCCTCTAAAAGTTTAGACAGCGCCGCACTAATTTTAACTTCATCTTTGCGATTTTCTGGGGTAATTGCCCAGGCATAAACCGCAGGTAAAACCTTAGCTTTCGGGAGAGAAGATTTTAATTTACTCGGTTCAGTGGTTAAGGTATCCCCCGTTTGAATACCTTCCATCCGCGCTAACGCGACAATATCCCCGGTTTTAGCCGTTTGTATGCTTTGGGTTTGTTGTCCCATCATTCGATACATCCCCCCCGGTCGCACCCCGTTTAAGGTTTGACCTTCGGTGAGTTCTCCTTGCCAAACCCGCACCAGGGAAAGTTTACCGCCTTGGGGGGTGTAATAGGTTTTCAGAACTTGGGCAATGGGCAACGCTTCAGCAGATTTTAATCCCCGTCGTTCTGCGGTGACAGAGGGTTCTGGTGCTTCCCGAACTAACGCATCTAATAACGCCCGCACTCCATGATCTTGTTCAGCGACTCCAATTAAGACAGGAACAATTAAATCTGCCCCTAATTCCATTTTTAAATCTTTGACAATTTCATCTTGAGGCGGTTCAATTTCTTCTAATAATTCTTCTAATAGATGATCGTCAAAATTAGCTAACTCCTCTAACATCGCTTGACGGGCAGCGTGTTCAGCTTCTTTAAGAGGTTCTGGAAGCGGTACCGGATCAGAGGGGGCACCCGGATGATAATGATAAGCTTGTTCGCTAATTAAATCAATAAAACCGACTAATTGTTCAGCATGACCAATGGGATATTGTTGAGGAACAATCGGACGAGTGGAAACCGCTTTTAAGGCGTTTAAAATTTCAGTAAAACTGGTGATGCAGCGTTCCTCATCGGTACAAACCCGATCCATTTTATTAATAAAAACCAGATGGGGAATTTCCCAGTCATCTAAGAATTTGAACAAGGGAGATAACGTTAAAATTCGGTTCGGGTCTGCTTCACAAACCACAATGGCTAACCCGGTTCCAATTAACGCATTATAGGTTTCTTGAGCAAATTCCACAGACCCCGGACAATCTAAAAATGTAAAGCGAATGCCGCCATATTCGGTACTGGCGGCATTAACTTCTACACTCATATTCCGTTCACGGGCTTCTGCACAACTATCACCGACCCTGTTGCCATCTTTTGCGGTTCCTTTGCGGGTTGTCGCACCCGTCACCGACAAAATACTTTCTAAAAGTGCCGTTTTTCCGCTTAAATAGGGGCCGACAATTGCAACATTACGGCAGTTTGTAACAGTTTCTGACATATCTTTTTCTCCACAAATAGAAACAACTCATTCTGAGGACAAAACCTCAGAAAATCAGGATCAACCGTTGAGGATAGAGTCCCAAAAATTAAGGAATTGTTAAATTTAACGAATTCACTGGTTGTAGATCAATATCTGTTGAATCGCTTCCCTTGGAACTTTTTGACACTCCTTTTTAATTCCGGTTTCTTGATTCGCTTACTTTTTAATTTATAGCGTTTTTGCCCAAAGTTAACATCTTGTTCATTAAAAAAAACATTATGAACTTATTGCAAGTTTTGTAAATCAATATTAAGAATTCGGTTGAGGTAGGTTATGGCAATTCTGAAGGGTGAAAGGGTCACTCCTTCTCCCCTATCCGGTCAGAAGACGGGTTAGGGGAGAAACATTAAGCAGGTTCAGCTAATAGCGGTTCTAACTTTCCTTCCCCATCTAATTGATAGAGATCATCACAACCGCCAATATGTTGATGATTAATAAAAATTTGGGGAACTGTCCGGCGTCCATTCGCTCGTTCAGCCATTTGAGATCTTGCTCCATCATCCCCATCAATTTTATATTCGGTAAAATTAACCCCTTTCCACCATAACAAGAGTTTAGCTCGAATACAATAGGGACAAGTTTGCCAAGTATAGATTTCAACTTTAGCTTGATTTCGTTCAGGATGACGACCGAATAAAGCATTAAGGGCATCTAACATGATTAATTCCTCGCTATCAATTAGCTATTATTTTAAGGTTAATCTATTCTGAGTTTTAAGGTTGCGATCGCTCTAGGTTCCCTTAAAAATCATAATTCAATCGTTTTAGTCGAGCTTTCATTTTATTAATCTGTTTAAATTCTTTTAACATTAATCCATAGTAATGTAAGGAAAATAAAAAATTAATGACAAAAAAAACTAACGTTAACAGAAAGCGGAAAACGGTGGAAAAATTGAACTCAGACATCATCGTAAAGATGGAAAAAACAATTGAGCATAGCCCAAAACCCGCCGCAAATGAACTAAGAATTAGCAAACGCACTTTAGCCATTGTTCAGGAATACTATTGAATAAAAATTAAGTTAAGTCATGAAGTTGATCTGCGGT
This sequence comes from Planktothrix sp., assembly GCF_046067725.1. Taxonomy (NCBI): domain Bacteria; kingdom Bacillati; phylum Cyanobacteriota; class Cyanophyceae; order Oscillatoriales; family Microcoleaceae; genus Planktothrix; species Planktothrix sp. The sequence goes on along the minus strand of NZ_JBJUDF010000011.1, from coordinate 3,675 downwards.
TTTTGCGGGTTTTATTCAGGATGCTAACAACAAACTAATTCAGGCGGGTTAACTTTAGTTCCTGCGTTAATTTTCAGGGTCTTAATCTATCAATTTTCTGATCCACTCAGTTTTTTGATATTAGTCCTACAGCCCCGAAATTCCTTCTATCAATTCCCTCAAGATTAGCAACATAATCCCCTTTGAGAAAACCACTGAGGGGAATTTGTTGATAACAAACCCTGGCATCATTGCTATAAGTACAAGTACCGGATCAGACTCGTTAATACTATACAGCGAAATGATATAAAATTGATGGGTGAACGGAGCGGAGTTTTTTTTAAGATTTTCAGATAGGGGCTTTCCATAACTAATCGGAGTCAATGGTTAATTCACCCTTGACCCCTAACAAAAAGCCCAAACACGGCAACGGCTAATAATTAGGGCTTATAGTTTATCTAATTCCTTTTTCAACTTTTCCAATTCATCATCCACAGGGGCTGTATTCGTCGCCGTTGTATATCCAGGGGGTAGAGACGGGGGAACTGAAGCCGGAGAAAGTGAAGCTTTCAGAGCTTCTAATTCGGCATCCACATCGCTTGAGGCTTCCAACGCTGCAAATCGGTTTTCAAAATCATTTCCTGTCAATTCAGATGCGGCTTGAGAACGCGCTTCCATCAATGACACTTTTTCTTCCATGCGCTCAAACGCTGCCGTTGCGCCACTGGGGTTAATATTTCCCAATAGGCCTTGTAACTGTTCGTTGGCTTTTGCTGCTTGTGCCCGGGCTTTGAGCATATTCTTCTTGGTTTTAGCTTCCGAGATTTTGCTCTCCAACTGAATTAAATTGCGCTTCAGGGCATCCACCTGACCTGCTTGCTGATCCAAGGTCAATTTAATCGCATTTGCCGTTTCTGTGTAACTTTTCTTGCGCTGCAACGCTTCTCTGGCTAAGGTTTCATCCCCTTTTTGTAGAGCTAACTTAGCGCGAGCTTCCCATTGATTGGCTTGGGATTGGTTTTGATTATACTGTTGTTCATTGCGCTTTTGATTGGCGATTGCTTGAGCAACAGCCTGACGCAACTGCACCAGGTCTTCCTGCATATCCAAAATCGCCTGTTCCAGAATTTTTTCCGGGTCTTCAGCTTTACTGACCAAATCATTCAAATTGGCTTTTATCAGACGAGTAATCCGATCAAATAATCCCATGACGCTGTTATTCCTTTGATGCTATACGGTTCTACGATCACTTCTGTCTACAGTTTAACGCTAGTTCATTGGTCTGTTCCGAGTTGAGAGGTTCCTAGTGAAACTGTTTTACAATTTACGGTTTTGGCACATCATAATAAGCGGTGATCCCTTGGACTTGTAGCTCATCCCGCAGGCGTTTAGCGGAGGCGGCATCGCTTAAAGCACCGACTTGAATTTTTTTCCCGGTTTTGAATTCGGCAATATAAGCATCAGGAATCACTTCTTTAGCTTGCTCAAAAGAACGTTCATCTTTGTAATCTAAAACCACATAATAATAGCCATCCTGAGATTTGATCGGTTCTGTAGCTTTGGGTGGAGTCGGTGCAGCCGCCACTCTTGAGACGGAACCTCCACCCGGTTGTACAGCAGCGCGACTGGTTCTTGGCCCTGTAACGGGAGGAACTGTGGGAGTCGGGAGTACAACCGTTGCTGGTTTTTTCGGTAACAGTTCTTGACTGAGATTATTTAAACCGGGGTCATTGGGCGAGGTAAGGTTGTTTGACGGTGCGGGTAAGGTAGTCGTGGGGCTGGGGGGTACAGAGGAAGTAACACCAGGTGTAGGAAGGGCATTGGGACTAGGATTGATATGGCTTAAGGTATCTAAATCCAAGTTAACAAATTCTTTCGCCGCTAAGTTAGGAGACAGGGAATCTGCGGGGGGAAGTCCTGGGTCTGTGGTTGCCGTTGTCGGGGGAGGAGTTGGAGTGAGGGGAGTCGTTGGGGTAGGAGTGGAAAAAAATCGATTTAACCCTAAGCTGGTACGAGTCGTTGGGGATGAAAGCACATAGCTTAAAGCGGTACAGGATAACAAAAATAGGAACATTGAGGCAATTCCCATCGGTGTTAATAAACTTGCCATCAAACTCGGTTTTTCCGATGGGTTAGAACGCCGTTCTTCTATACTTTTGATCAAGGCTTGCGTTGATTCTAAATATCCATCCGAGGGCTTTGGGGGCGGGGCAGGTGACTTTAAGTTAAAACTAACCGCAGGATTGGTTTTCGATTCATTTGTTTCTGTGCCTGGACTAGAAATGGCTAAGAAGGCAGGTTGGGATGGAACCACGGTTTCCCAACCGGAAGATTGACTTTGGGGTTCAAAGAGTTTCCCTTCAGATGCGGCTTTCTCATTCACGGCCACGGCGACCGCATCGGGTAATTGTTGAAATTGGGGGTTCGTTTGCTCTGTTGAGTCCGGCGACGTTTGTTTGGTGCGTCGTCGATAACGCCGATAACGGGTTAATTCGGGTTCTAGTTGTACATCTAAACACCCTAAAACGGCTTTTAGTTCAGGCTTTAATTCTAGCTGTGATGATTCAGGGGACTTCATCCCAGAGGCTTGACTCATTGTTAAACTCCTACCCGCTTGTTGTTGGTTTTAGAATTAGGATTTTTAGTTTAAAGGTTTCTGGATCAAACACTATGATTGACAATCTTTTAGGATGATCGGCTAACCAGCCAGTTGATCTATTTTTTATCCCTTTCGCTCAAATTGTTCAAGATGCAATCCCTCCATCAAATCTTACGTTGTCTTCAATCTCAAATTCTCACCCCTGAACAGCAACAGTTTCAACAATTGTGTGAATGTTGGCCAGAAATTGTGGGAACTCGTGCTCGTGTTCATAGTCGTCCGGTGAGTTGGCATCGGGGGATCTTGAATATTGCCACTCAGAGTGCCACTTGGTCTCAAGAGTTGACCTTAAAACGAATGCAACTGCTGTATCGATTGAATCAGAAATTATTATTCCCCGTTGAGGATATTAAATTTTCTACCGCGCAATGGCGATATCCAGCCCAGGATCAACAACGGGTTTCCCGAACGTCTCCTTCAGATGATTTTTCTCAACTTTGGCACAATCATCCCAGTCGGGTTGAGTTTCCTTTGATCGTAACAGAATCTTGTATCAATTCTGCTGTTACGCCTTTAACGGCTTTTCAACAGTGGGCGCATACGGTACAACAGCGATCACAACATTTGCCGTTATGTCCTCAATGTCACTGTCCCACCCCACCCGGAGAATTGACTCGTTGGTCAGTGTGTCGCCTTTGTGCAATGCAAAATTTAGAAAGCTGATGAACTTGCTTTTGACACTCCCAGGGGTGAACCGCGTGGGATTCTCCTGTCTAGCCTCGATTGCTCGGTATTCATGGAGTTGCCCCCTACTGTTTCCAGAACGGCTTCACAGCAATATTAGAGGAGAGTGCGAGACTCTGAGGAGTGCCAAGCACCTCGTCCGAATTGACGGCTACGACCATTACAGTCTTTGGCTCTGCCAAGATTTTTCGCAGCTTTCTGTAGTCAACAAAGATAATCACAGTGGTTGCCTTTTTCTCGCCATTGGCAACTTGTTTTTTTAAGGAGGTCGGAACATCCGACCTAATCAGCGAGGAACATCCTTGCTCTACTATTAGAGTAGAGTCTTCACTCTTGATATGTCAAGGGAAAAG
>NZ_JBJUDF010000010.1:0-3316 GCF_046067725.1 Planktothrix sp. | reverse complement strand
ATATTCTTCCCAAACTTTTGTAATTCCGTTTTGACAATAGCTGCCTAATACTGATTTTGCCCTTTCGGGAACTGAAATAATCGCATCTTCGATAATGACAATGTATTGACGTTTAAATGTAAGTAGTTCTTCGATGACTTCATGGATAGCTGGCCATTGTTCTAATTGATGAGGGGCATGAGGAGGTGATAAAAACATTCGTGCATCATCAATTAATATGAAGTGTTCCCATTCTGAGCTTTTGATAATTTGCAATTCTTCAAGTATAGGACATTCTTCTTCTTGTCCTGCTGTAATTCCCCCTGACCAATGGGCATCCAACCAAAACAAAGCTGATCCTTGTAGTTGAGGAACTATTACTTTTAAATGTTCTGTGGTGTGACCGTACAGAAATTGGATGTTTTGAATATGTTCATAATTTTTTGATGTGGTTTCATAGAACTGTTGGCATAATTCAATGGTAAATACATTTTTAAACAGATTAGATGCCCAAACTGCTGTTCCACCCTGAAATGTCCCTGTTTCAATAAAAGTTTCAATATTATACTCTTTTTGTAGCAAACTGATTAGATTTTGGCAATTTCCTAATCCCATTTTTTTTCCTTTTATATGTTTTACTTGATTTTAAAAATTACTAAAGATTATATATTACACTAATATGAATACCTTATTAAAAGTCACATTGCAAGTGTATATGAGTCATTTTGACCAAGCTAACAAACAGAAGCAATTAGGCCAGCTTCAGGAATCCATAGTTACCTACCGCCAAGCGATTAGTGAAAAACCCAACTTTTCCTGGTATCACCATAATTTAGGCTCAACCCTGGCTCAACTGGGTCAGGTTCAGGAAGCGATCGCAAGTTATCAAAAAGCCTGCGAACTGAATCCTAACTCGGCTTGGTCTTACTATAACTTAGGAGAACTCCTAGAGCAACAGGGCAGACTCCCAGAAGCCTTAGATGCCTATCGTCGGGCTGTGGAACTCAACCCAGATTTTTATGAGTTTCAGCAGAGCCTCGGAAAATTGCTCTGTCAACAAGGACATTTTTCGGATGCTATCTGTTCCCTAGAAAAAGCAATTGAACTGGAGCCTGATGCTACCTCCTGTTATCAAGATTTGTGGGAAGCCTTTGCTCAACAAGGGCGAGGAACCGAAGGAATTGATTATTTGCAGAAGACCGTTGCAGCCGATCCCACTAATTGGGAATTATATCAGCAGTTGGCAGAAGCGTTAAAGGCAAGCCATCAAATTCAGGAGGCGATCACGGCTTACCAAACTGTGATTGAGCTTAACCCGAAATCAGCTTGGAGTTATTATCAGTTGGGGATGATTTGCCGAGATCAAGGTCAATACCCGCAGGCGATCGCTTACTATCGTCAAGCCACAGAACATGATTCCAAATCAGCCATTTATTATCATTTTCTGGGGCATACTTTATCCCTAGTTCATCAATGGGAGGAGGCGATTATTGCTTATAAAAAAGCCTTAGAATTGACTCCGACATCCGCGATTATTTATCAACATTTGGGAGATGCGTTATCGACGTTACAACGTTGGGAACAAGCCGCTACAGCTTACCGAAAATCGGTAGATTTAGACCCGAATTCCCTGGAAGCTCAAGATCATTTAGGCTTTGCTTTAGCTCAACTTCAACGTTGGGATGAGGCAATTTCAGCGTATCGTCGGGCATTAGATATCAGTGTATCTGATGTGGTTTATTGTCATTTAGCAGATGCACTGCAACAACGTTCTATTGTTCAACCACTCCAACGAGATGCTGATGCTGATCTGGAAGAAGCTGCGAGTTGTTATCGTAAAGCGATTGAATTCAATCCTAATTTAGAAGCTATTGAGGAAAAGTTAAATCAGATTTTAGCTCAACTCAATCAAATCGAAGTTTAAAGAATAGAAAAAGGGTTTCTAATTCAAGTCAATTGCTGGTGTTAGAAACCCTTTTTTTCAGTTTAGATTGATTCTGATGCAGGCGTGATTTCTTCCGTCGTTGGTGTTAGTCCAGACTGTAACTCATCCGAGGATTGATCAAGAGTTTGATTAGGATTTTCAGAATGCTTAAATGAGTTGAGGGGAATCCCTTTTTTAGCTGTCATTTGTCGCATTAACTGTTGCCATTCCTCAGAATTAGTCAAACTAGGGGTATCCAGTTCTATTCCTTGCGCTAAGGACAATTTAGAAAAACTTTCTAACCAGGTTAACATCGTTTCACTAGGGGAACTTTTTGTTAACTTCAAGGCTTTTTGTAGGTGCGATTTCATTTGAGGAAGTTTACCATTGCGATAAGCATTCCAAGCATCCCAAATTAGGAGATTATAGTCTATTTCACTGTGTTTTTGAGGATCATCAGCTAGGGTTTGTTCCAGTCTTTGCCGTTCTTGAATTTGTTGGATTTGCAATTGAGATTGAGCCAGTTCTACCTGCAGTTCATACAGTTGAGACTGAGAACGTTTTAAGTCAGTTTGCAGTTGATAAACTTGGGCTTTTTTTTGTTTTAAATCCAGTTTTGTTTGCTGGAATTCTGTTTGAATTTGTGTTAACTCAGCTTGAGTTTGTTGCAGTTTAGAAACTGATGTTTCTAATTCATTGATATAAGTTTTTTGTTGTTCTAAATCAAGTTTTGTTTGCTGGAATTCCGTTTGAATTTCTATTAACTCGGTTTGGTTTTGTTGCAGTTGTAAAGAAAATTCTTCTAACTGAGAATGGGATTGATCAAACTCGCTTTGGACTTGATACAGTTGAGAATTAGATCGTTTCAAATCTCGTTTTAGCTGTTTAACTTGATCCGTTGCCTGTTTCAAAGCGTCTTGATCTTGTTGAAGTTGAGTTGTTTTTTGTTCGAGTTGTTTTAGGGTTTGATGTAGTTGAATTTGCAAGCGTTCTTCCTGTTTCCGAGTTTGTTGTAACTGCATCTTGAATTGGCTTAAAGATACTTCTGCTTCATAAAATTGAGATTGCACTTTTTCCCAGTCTGGACGTTGTATTTCATAAGATTCTAATTCTTCTTGTGTTTGATGTAATTGAGATTGATACCGCATCACATCAAATTGCGCTTGACTTAGTTCTTTTTTAACTTCTGCTAATTCATGGCGGTTTTGATTCAGTTGAGCGTGAGATTTTTGTAAAACAGATTCTGTTTTGTTTAATTGAGTCTGAGATTGTTCTAAAACTGTTTCGGTTTCCTTAAGCTTAGTTTGTGATTGTTCTAAAACTGTTTCCGTTTCATGTAACTTAATCTGAGATTGTGCTAAAACTGTTTCAGTTTCCTTGAGCTTAGTTTGTGATTGTGTAAACGCTGTTTAG
>NZ_JBJUDF010000009.1:0-13063 GCF_046067725.1 Planktothrix sp. | reverse complement strand
TCAACACTATCTCCGAATCATCTTACTAATCCTAACGCAGCATTAAATCCCCTCTCAGGAACAACCGTTGGTCTCACACCCTTTACAGGAACTCCCACGGTGACCGGACAAACCCTCTCACCGACTTGGAGTGTTCCCAGAGGTAATCCGAACCCTGCGGTGGGTACAGTTCCCCTTCCGGTTCAAAACCCCTATCAAACCAATCTTACCCTACCTCCGCCTGTTCCTACCGTCCCAACGGTAACGCCCGGAAACCCAAACTATTCTAATCTCAATGCCTATCCTTATACCGGACAACCAGCCTATCCTAATAATTATATTGCCCCCTCCTATTCTGTCACTCCAAATCCGGGTAATTATAGCACCTCACAACCAATTCAACCCAATAGTTACATGACTCCTAGTAATATGAATCCCAACTTACAACCGGGTCAAATCGGTCAAACTCAACGCAATTTTTCAGTTCCTAATCGGGTTCCGGGTCGTTATATTGGCGGGGGAGAAATTAATACGTTTGCTAATCCTTAATTTCTGATTAAATTAAAGATAACGTTAAAATAAGCGATCGCACTTTAGGACAGTGGGATCGAGTTTTGTTGTCAATATTGAACCCATCTAAACTTTAAAACTAGATGATACTGTCATCACCCCAATCTTAAATAAGTCGAATTTTTGCGCTACGGTTGAACGGTTAGGAATTGCTAATTCTCACTCTAGGCTCGTTAATCCAGTTCAGATTGGTCATTTTAATCTTTACACTAATTCCGAATTAGTAGAATTAGAAAATAGAGATCCTCTAAATACTGAATCAAATCAGCAAAATACAGCACCTTCCAAGGGAACAATTGATGATGTTTTGCGTGTTACTCAATTAAAGATTATTTCTAAGTTAATCAAACTAGGTTTAACCGCAGAACAAATTGCTGAAGTTGTTGATTTACCTTTAAATGAAGTACAGGAAGCAATGAAATAGATTGAATGGGGTTATATATTATTTGCATGATCATGATCATGTTTCTATTTAGAAGCCCGAACTAATAAAAAACTCGCAATTCCAATGCCTAAAAATGTCGGCAACCAAGCGGCGAAAAAGGGAGTGAGAATTTCTTTTTGACCTAATGCTCCGGTGACAAACGAGAGTAAATAATATCCGAAAATAACCATAACGCTAATCCCAAAACTCGTAGCGCGGCTGGTGCTTTGGGGTCTACTACCTAATGCAACTCCTAATAAAGCAAACACCACACAGGAGAAGGGCAAAGCATATTTTTGTTGAATTCTAACTTTAGTTTTAACAATTCTTTGTTGATCACCACTTAATTTCATCAACTTTAAATAATCTTGAGCTTGAGCAATATTCATCTCATCAAACCCGCGTTTTTGGGAAGCTAAATCTAAAGGTGTTCGAGAGAGTTGAATTTGTTTGTGATCAAAGCGAACAATATTGCGATAGGAACCATCAGGATTAACAATATAAATAGTACCATTAAAGAAATCCCAGGTATTTTGAGCAAAATTCCAATTGGCAGATTTTGAAGAAATAATTTGAGTCAAATCGGGTTGAGAGCGATCTAAAATCGTGACTTCCAACATTTGACCGCGATCAAATTTTTCAGCATAAAACAATCGGACTAAGCGACTAATTTTTTTATCCGTTCCTTCAATTTCAATTTTATCATATTCAGGATAAAAAATATTATCTTCCTGAATCGGAAGTTGACCTTCATTTAACGCTTGTTCATAGGTAATAGAGGCTCGATAATTGGCAGCCGGAACAATTACCTCATTAAAACCAAAGGTTAAACCTGTAATCAAAAAACTAAAGATTAAAGTTGGAATCAGCAGGCGATATAAACTAATCCCACAACTTCTTAAGGCAATTAATTCACTATCACTGGATAAACGACCATAAACCATTAATGCGCTTAAAATCATCGCCATCGGAAAAGCTAAAACGATGAATTCTGGCATTTTTAATAGAAAAATCTGCACAGCAATAGAAACCGCCATCCCTGATTCTGCGACTTGTCGAACTAAGTCAAAAACGGTTCCGACCGTGAGAGCAACAGAACTAAATAATCCGACTCCAAAGACAAAGGGCGGAATAATTTCTTGGATTAAATATCGATCTAAAATAGAGACAGAGGGGAGGAAAAGTTGACCTGAACCCCAGGGTTTGTAAACATTGATTTTCATAATTGAAAATTGTCGCCAAGGTAATATTGTCGCACTAGGGGATTATTGTAGAGTTCTTCGGCGGTTCCTGATGCAAAAATTTGTCCATCCCGCATCATATAGGCTCGGTTTGTAATGGCTAAAGTTTCTCGCACGTTATGATCGGTAATCAAAATTCCCATATTGCGATCGCGTAATTGAGCGACAATTTCTTGAATTTCAGAAACAGCAATGGGGTCAACTCCAGCAAAAGGTTCATCTAAGAGTAAAAATTGAGGTAATTCTAATCCGGCGGCTAAAGCACGAGCTAATTCAGTGCGGCGTCGTTCTCCTCCAGATACCTGATAACCTAAAGTTGAGGCGACTTTCTCTAACCGAAACTCCCGTAATAAAGTATGGAGACGTTTTTGCCATAAATGACGAGGAACACCGGTTTGCTGTAAAACCAATAAAATATTATCCCTGACACTGAGATGGCGAAAAATACTCGCTTGTTGAGTTAAATAACCAATTCCTAAGCGAGCGCGTTGATGAATGGGTAAATGGGTAATCTCCAATTCATTAAGATAAACATTGCCTTGGGTGGGTTTTTCTAATCCCGTGGCAATATAGAAAGTCGTGGTTTTCCCGGCACCATTTGGCCCTAATAATCCTACAATTTCTCCTTGAGAAACCGAGAGATTCACTCGACTAACGACGGTGCGTTTCCGGTAGGATTTGTGAATATTCTCCAGCACGATTTTCATAACGGAATTTGTTAGGAATAATTTAAGGGTTACGAGGTGCTGAAGGTGAACTTAACGGGGTTTTAAACGCAGGTTTCGGGTTAAAAGGTTCAACCGTTGCGTTTTTAGGGCTGGCAGTTTCATCAGGGACTAAATACATCGATTCTACCTGTCCACCTCCTTGAGGTAAAGCAATAAATCGTCCTTCATCAATCAAATAGGTGACGGTTTCCCCTCGAATGGTGTTTCCTTCTTGCAAAACAAACACATTTCCACTCAAGACAATACGACGTTCTCGACTAAAATATTGAGCTTGAGCCGCAGTCGCTTGAATACTCCGGGCGGGATAGTTAATCTGGACATTCCCCCTAGCGGTAACAATTCCGGTCTGAGCGTCCGCTTCTTGAATATCAGACCGAACAGTCATAGCGCGTCCCACAGGATTTTTAGCGGGAGGTGCATTTTGAGCATAGCTAGGAGTGGAACTCACAACGCTATCGGTGACAAAACTACTCACCAGAGCAATAGGTAACAACAGGGTCAACCCGACCCGCAGAGAGATTGAATTGAACAGGTTAGCAATTCGCATTATGACGTTAGAAATTCTAAAACATTGACTAGGTGATGCAATTAAGCCAGGAATGGTTTTAATGCCAAGAATAAAAGTTTATTAAGTCTGTGTGCCTATTGTACTCGATCGTTTCAATTATAAATTGAGCCAAAAAATGTATTTTTTTAAGGGTAATAAGTATTAATCCCTCTCGACGAGTTGCAAAACAGATCTGGTGCAGGTTTCCACACCTCCTACAAATCACCTATGATTTGATTACAGTAGATTAGCCGGAACGTTTAGGAAGTAGACAATGGTATCTCCCGAATCCTCATCAATGTCTTCTGATTCGACCTTAAAACCCATTACCACTTGGCACAGTTTCGCTGCTGAGAAAGCCCTTAAGGTACTCGATACAGATAACGAAACTGGGTTAACCCTACAACAGGTGACTCAACGACAACAACAGTATGGTCTGAATGAATTAGAAGAAGGCGCGGGTCGCAGTCCCTTGGAGATCTTATGGGATCAGTTCACGAATATTATGCTCGTGATGCTGATTGCTGTCGCCATTGTATCTGCCTTTATCGATTTACGAAAGGGAAGTTTTCCCAAGGATGCCGTTGCCATTTTTGCGATTGTGATTTTGAATGGGATGTTAGGCTATTTCCAAGAAAGCCGTGTAGAACAAGCCTTAGCCGCCCTCAAACGGATGTCTTCACCGAAAGTTCGGGTGATGCGGGACGGTAAGTTATTGGAAGTGGCAGCAAAAGAATTGGTTCCAGGGGATATTATGTTTCTCGAAGCTGGGGTGCAAATTCCGGCGGATGGTCGCTTAATTGAAGCTCAGAATTTGCAAGTCCGAGAAGCCGCCTTAACGGGTGAAGCAGAAGGAGTGATTAAAAAACCTAATGTGGAATTAGCCGACGATGCCCCGTTAGGCGATCGCATTAATATGGTATTCATGGGGACGGAAGTTGTCCAAGGACGGGGAGAAGTCGTCGTTACTAATACGGGAATGACAACGGAACTGGGACGCATTGCAGAAATGATTCAGGGTGTCGAAAGTGAACCGACGCCTCTCCAGCAACGGATGTCTCAGTTAGGAAATGTGTTGGTCAGTGGGTCTTTAGCCTTAGTCGCCTTAGTGGTCATTGGCGGTGTAATTAGAACCGGAAGTTTTAGCCGTTTAGAAGATTTATTAGAAGTGTCTCTGAGTATGGCGGTGGCGGTGGTTCCCGAAGGTTTACCTGCTGTGGTAACGGTGACTTTAGCCATTGGAACCCAACGAATGGTACGGCGTCATGCGTTAATTCGTAAATTACCTGCGGTAGAAACCTTGGGTTCTGTTACAACCATTTGTTCAGATAAAACTGGAACCTTGACTCAAAATAAAATGGTTGTGCAATCGGTTTATACCTTAAATGAAGTGTTTCAAGTCACCGGAGAAGGATATGATCCCGTTGGGGAATTACAACTGATAACTTCTGAAAACAAGATCAATATCTCTCCATCTTCTGAAGTTTTGAAACCCATTTTAACAGCTTGTGTCTTGTGTAATGATGCTCAATTACAACAAGATAAAAATCAATGGATGATTTTAGGAGATCCCACCGAAGGAGCGTTATTATCGTTAGCTGGAAAAGTCGGTTTATTTCGAGAAACTCAAAATCAACAAAACCCCCGTGTTGCTGAAATTCCATTCTCTTCAGAACGCAAGCGCATGAGTGTGATTTGTCAATCTGATGATGAATTTTCGATGTTTACAAAAGGATCACCGGAGTTGATTTTAGCTCAATGTGATTCGGTTTTGGTGGGAAATCAAACGGTTTTATTAACTGAAGTTGACCGTCAACGAATTCTCGACCAAAATAATGAAATGGCCGGAAAAGGATTACGAGTTTTAGGATTTGCTACGCGATCTTTAACAACATTACCCGAAGAAGGCACTGAAGAAGCCGCCGAACAGGAATTAGTTTGGTTAGGATTAGTAGGAATGTTAGATGCGCCGCGTCCTGAAGTTCGAGAAGCGGTTAAACGCTGTCGAGAAGCGGGAATTCGTCCAGTCATGATTACCGGAGATCATCAATTAACCGCGAAAGTCATTGCTCAAGATTTAGGAATTGCTTCCCCTAATGATTTAAGTTTAACAGGTCAAGAATTACAGAAACTTTCTCAAGCCGAATTAGAACAAGAAGTTGAACAAGTCAGTGTTTACGCGAGGGTTTCTCCTGAACATAAACTTCGCATTGTTCAAGCCTTACAAAAGAATGGTGAATTTGTCGCCATGACCGGGGATGGAGTTAATGATGCTCCCGCCTTAAAACAAGCTGATATTGGCATTGCGATGGGCATTACCGGAACCGATGTTAGTAAAGAAGCTAGTGATATGATTTTACTAGATGATAACTTTGCCACCATTGTTGCCGCCACAGAAGAAGGACGAGTTGTTTATAGTAATATTCGCCGTTTTGTTAAATATATTCTCGGTAGTAATATTGGGGAAGTTTTAGTGATTGCCTCTTCTCCAATTTTAGGGTTAGGAGGTGTTCCATTATCGCCGTTACAAATTTTATGGATGAACCTTGTAACCGATGGTTTACCTGCTTTAGCCTTAGCGATGGAACCCGCCGAACCTGCGGTGATGCAACGTCCTCCTAATCATCCCCGTGAAAGTATTTTTGCGCGAGGATTAGGATTATATATGGTGAGAATTGGGATTATTTTTGCCATTTTAACGATTGTTTTAATGGTTTGGGCTTACGATCATACTAAAATCGCGGGTAATCCTGAACGTTGGAAAACAATGGTGTTTACAACCTTATGTTTAGCCCAAATGGGTCATGCTTTGGCGGTGCGTTCTGATAGCCAATTAACAATACAAATGAATCCGAAAACGAATCTTTATCTCTGGGCTGCTGTAGGATTAACCACTGTTCTTCAATTACTATTAATTTATGTTCCGCCCTTACAAAGTTTCTTTGGAACTCACGCTTTAACATCTACAGAATTGTTAATCTGTTTAGGCTTTAGTGCCTTAATGTTTGTCTGGATTGAAATGGAAAAACTGGTTCAAAGATGGTTTTTCCAACGTCGTCAAAACCCTAGTTTGTAAAGGATAACTCTTGATTCAAAGCCCAAGATAACGATTATCAACTCGGTTTTTGGGTTTGGTGACATTGACGTTTGACAGGGTTAGTGGTAGCGTTGCACTCAACAACCTACGGCTAACCCGATACCGTTCAGTGGGACATTCTGGAGCGATTGGGTTTCCTATTTTAACCCCAATTCCTCAAGGTTTTTTAAGTTTTACTCAACAGTATTGCCAAGTGACCCCATTCGCAATAGAATCAGGACGAGAACCCAGGGTACATAAAATGAGGAAACAATTAATTAGGAATATACCAAAAAACACTTATGAGTTACCTAAATTTAATTTCTTTTTTGGGAATTTTTGCCTTATGCTTTATCGCTTGGTTATTCTCAGAAAATAAACGAGTCATCCCTTGGCGAACAATGGGTTTAGGGATTGGCTTACAATTGGTTTTAGCCTTTTTAGTATTTCTGTTTCCTCCCACCAGAACGGCTTTAGAATGGTTTAGTAGTCTTCTCGATAGTTTATTTTATGCTGCCGATACAGGAGCTAGATTTGTCTTTGGAAAAAATATTGTTCCCATTCCTGGACAAACCCCTGATGTTAATTTAGGTTATATTTTTGCATTTAGAGCCTTACCTACGGTAATTTTCTTCTCTGGCTTAATGGCATTGTTATATAACTTAGGTGTGATTCAATTTGTTACCAATATTTTTGCTAAGTTATTCTATAAAACAATGCGCTTAAGTGGGGCAGAAGCCTTAAGCGGTGCCGCCAATATTTTTGTTGGAATTGAAGCCGCCATTGTGGTTAAACCCTACTTAGAAAAGATGACCCGTTCCGAACTGTGTGCCATTCTAAGTTGTTGTTTTGGAACGGCGGCTTCTTCAACCTTAGCCATTTATGTTAGTTTTTTAAGACCGGTTTTCCCGAATATTTTAGGACATTTAGTTTCTGCCTCTATTATGGCAATTCCTGCCTGTTTTGTCATTTCTAAAATTTTAGTTCCTGAAACCGATAAACCCTTAACTTTAGGGATGCTTCCTGAAGAGAAAAAAGAAGAGAATTTCGTCACCCATGAAGGCGAAGAACCCCAACTCGAAAGCATTGGCGGTGAACTCATGGAGCGAGTTAGCCCCCTAGATTCAGCCATTATTGGGGCATTAGATGGGGTAAAAATGTCCGTTGCCATTGCTGCGGTTTTGATCCTAATTTTGGGATTAGTTTCTTTAATTAATCAATTTTCAAGCTGGTTAGGTTTATTACCGAGTCCAGTGGGAGACGTTTTTAAAGTTCTAACATTAGCGAATATTTTGGGATTTATTTTTTATCCCTTAACAATTTTAACAGGAGTTCCCTTTGAAGATTCTTGGACAGCCTCGGTGATTATTGGTCGTCGGTTATTAGAAACAGCAATTCCTCCTTATCAAGCCTTAGCAGAAGCCGCAAAAGAAGGATTAATTACTCCTAGAACGGTGTTAATTGTCAGTTATGCCTTATCCGGTTTTGCCCATGTAGCTTCGGTGGGAATTTTTGTAGGGGGAATGGTGGGTTTAGTTCCGTCTCGGCGAAAAGATATTTCCGAATTAGGCTGGAAAGCATTATTTGCTGGAACCTTAGCCACCATGATGATTGCCTGTTTAGCCGGATTCTATGATAATGGGAATCCAAGTATTATGGGTGAACCCGCAACAACCCCGGCCGTTAGCACCCCTGCGGCTCCTAACACAACGGTTTCACCAACCCCAACCTCGACACCGATGGTCAGTCCAACCCCTAAAGCTTCTCCTTCCCCTAAAGCGACAACAGCACCCTCTGAAAAGCAGTAGGGGAATTAACTTCTGAATCTGGCGATGGGCAGGATGAGCCCGCCCCAACAAACCCCTAATTCCGATTTTCTGAGTTTCGATACACCCGATTAGATTTTTCATGACCCATATTATTCTGACTCTTAGTATTGTTATTCTGGCTTTAATTGCCTTTATTTTTGAGTGGCTTCCCGTTGATTTAACCGCCCTCACTGTTACCGTTGTTTTAATGATTTTAAAGTTAGTCACACCCGATGAAGGCATCTCCGGGTTTGGTAACTCTGCCACCATTACGGTGATGGCGATGTTTATTTTAAGTGCTGGAATTACTAAAACCGGAGTTGTACAAACCGTTCGAGATTGGTTAGTGAAATGGGGTGGAAAAACGGCGGGTCAACAAATTTTAGTCATGGGATTAATTGTTGGCCCGATTACGGCATTTATTAATAACACCGCAGTGGTTGCCATTTTCTTACCGATTATTGAAGATTGGTGTCGGAAACAAAAAATTTCTCCCTCTAAATTATTAATTCCTCTTTCCTATGCCACTGTTTTAGGAGGGATGATTACCGTTATTGGAACTTCAACCAACGTTTTAGCTAGTGGTATTTCTAAACAACTGGGATATGGAGAATTTCAGTTATTTCAATTTACGGTATTAGGCATTATTACTTTTATTATCGGTTTAATTTATTTAGCTATTATTGCTCCTCGACTTTTACCTGACCGTAAACCCCCCAATTTTGAAGTTCTTGAACAGGAATATGGGTTAAAAGATTATGTGAGTGAACTCGTGATTACTCCCCGTTCTAGTTTGGTGGGACAAACCGTTAACGAAAGTGAAATTCAACGCAAATTTGATTTAGATGTACTTGAATTAATTCAAAATAAGATGCGCTTTCCCCAACCGTTAGGGGATAAAGTATTAAGTGCAGGAGATATCTTAATTGTTCGTAGTAGTCGAGAAGATTTATTAAAAATCCGAGATGAAAGAGGGTTAGATATTTTTCCTGATGTGAAATTTAAAGAAGAATCTTTAGAAACGGTCTTGAGTTCGGGTGAAGAAAAAATAGCTGAGGTTTTAATTTTATCGAATTCTCGATTAATTGGAACCACTTTAAAAGATTTAAGATTCCGTCAACGCTATAACGCAACGGTTTTAGCTATTCGTCGCGGTTCAGAATTAGTTCAAGGACGATTAGGGAAAGTTCCCTTACGATTTGGGGATTTATTATTACTTCAAGGCCCAAAACAAAGCTTTATTGGGTTACAAACCACACGGGAACTGTTAGTTTTAGAAGAACGAGATGTAGAAAATCTCAGACAAGATAAAGCTTGGGTCGCACTGGCAATTATTTTAGGCGTTATTGTTCTCGCTGCATTTGATATTATGCCGATTTTAGTCAGTGCTTTAGCGGGTGTGATTTTAATGGTGATTACAGGATGTATTAAACCCGGAGAAATTTATGGCGCGGTTCGTTGGGATGTGATCTTTTTATTAGCGGGATTAATTCCATTAGGAATTGCAATGGATAAATCCGGTTCAACTCAATGGTTAGCTGATACCTTAGTTGGTTTTGGCGGTCATTTATCCGGGTATTGGATTTTATTATTCTTCTATATTGCCACATCGATTCTGACAGAAATTCTCTCGAATAATGCAACAGTTGTCTTAATGATTCCGGTTGCGGTAAAAGTTGCCATAACATTAGGTTTGAATCCATTTGCCTTTATGTATGCTGTTACCTTTGCCGCTTCTAATAGTTATATGACCCCCATTGGTTATCAAACGAATACAATGGTTTACAGTCCAGGGGGATATAAATTCTTTGACTTTACCCGTGTTGGTGCTCCTTTGAATTTAATCCTAACTCTTGTTACTCCATTATTAATTGTTTGGTTATATGGATTATCCCCCATTCAATAATCACCCTCTTTTGTTCACTTAGGAAAGTTTGAACCTCTAGCGCTACGCATTACAGTTAGGACATTTCTGAATCCAGCAAACCCTTTCAGTTCTTAAAGTTAAGCTGTTCCCAGTCAATCGCAGTTCCCTTGAGCGTAGCGCTATCGTCAAAAAATCAAACCTTTCCCTTGAAGTGATAAAAGAGGGTTGAGTTTATCTCTTAATTGTTACCCTCCAGAAAGAATAAACTCAATTATTCCACTGTTACAGACTTGGCTAAATTTCGAGGTTGATCGACATCTAATCCTCGCCGTGCTGCAATATGATAAGCTAACAATTGCAGGGGAATAACAGTTAAAATCGGAGATAAAATTTCATCAACAACAGGAACTCCTAAAACATCATTAAAGATTTCCTTCGCTTCCGGTTCTTCCTTCGGCATTACCCCAATTAAACGAGCATCTCGTGCCTTGGCTTCTTGAGCATTAGAAATGACTTTTTCATAGACAGTTCCCGGCATTGCGATCGCCACAACGGGTACTTTTTCATCTAATAAAGCAATCGGGCCATGTTTCATTTCTCCAGCCGGATATCCTTCAGCATGAATATAACTAATTTCCTTTAATTTTAACGCTCCTTCTAACGCAATGGGAAAATTAATTCCTCGCCCTAAAAAGATAAAATCATGAGTTTCATTAAAATCATGGGCTAACTCCTCAATCGATTTTTCTTGATCCTGTAATAACTGTTCCATTTGAGTCGGAAGTTGTCGCAAATCTTTGATAATTTCTAACAAGCGAGATTTCGGTAAGGTTTGACGATGCCAAGCCATATCTAAGGCTAATAAATAAAAGGCAATTAATTGAGCAACAAAGGTTTTTGTTGCTGCTACGCCAATTTCTATTCCGGCTCTAGTATCAATAATATGGGGAACTAATTGAGCTAAAGAACTTTCAGGACGGTTCGTAATTCCTAATAGTTTTGCTGCGTATTGTGGTGGAGCATTAATTCGGCGTTGCTGTTCCATTGCTAGAGAAGCAAGGGTATCGGCTGTTTCTCCTGACTGGGTAACACCAATGGTTAAGGTATGAGGTCTGAGGGGAGTGGGTGCATAACGCGCTTCTGAAGCATATTGTACAATCGTCGGAATTCCTGCTAATTGTTCTAGTAAATATTTGCCGACTAAACTCGCGTGCCAACTGGTTCCACAAGCTAATATTTCAATTTGTTCTAAATCTTGATACCAACTAGAAGGAATACTTAAATTAATCGGTGAAGTTTGTTTTTGATCGGCAGATTTTTGAGCCAATTTTTTAGATATTTGTTCCGCTTCTAGTTCACAGTCTTGATTCAAATAAGCTTGTAAACAATCCCGAACAACTCCGGGTTGTTCATGGATTTCTTTGAGCATGAAATGTTTAAAAACGTGCTTTTCAACTAAAGACGGACTCCAATTGAGAATGCGAGGAACTTTATGTAAACGTTCTCCAGTAAACGTATAAACTTCCACACCCAAATGAGTTAAACGGGCAATTTCACCATTTTCTAAACTTAAAACGGCTTGGGTATAAGGAACTAAAGCTGGAGTATCAGAAGCACAGAAAAATTCCCCTTGACCTAACCCAATAGACAAGGGAGCTTGTTGACGGGCAACAATTAATTCATTAGGAGAATCTGCACATAAAACGGCAATGGCAAAGGCTCCATCTAAACGATTAACCGCTTTAATAACAGCATCTAAAAAGGTAATTTTTTCTGAACTTTTAGCTATCAAAATATCAGCAATTAAATGAGGAATAACTTCTGTATCCGTATCCGATTTAAACTCATAACCTTTAGCTTTTAATTCTTCTCGTAATTCTCGATAATTTTCAACAATTCCATTCTGAACAACCGCCACTCGTCCTTGATTATCCTGATGAGGATGGGCGTTTCGTTCTTCCGGTTTACCATGAGTTGCCCAGCGTGTATGACCAATGCCAATACTAGAAGGCATTTCAACCTGAGCTAATTTTTCCCGTAGATTATAGAGTTTTCCTTTCGCCCGAACCGAATGAATATTTCCTTCCCAAATCGTCGCTAAACCCGCAGAATCATAACCCCGATATTCTAGTTTTTCTAATCCTGCGATTAAAATGTCACTGGCGACTTGAGTTCCAATATAACCGACAATTCCACACATGAATTTACCACTCCTGCGTTAATCTGAGTTGATTCCCTTGATCTTACAATTTGGAACTATTGTATTCCGGTGGTGGATCAAGACGCTAGATCAAAGCTGAGGAGGTTAGGGAGCAAGTTCTTGCTAATTATTGCTTAACTAAAGTAAATTATAACAATCTGCGATCGCCTTCGGCTGGGCGAAGTCCATCGCCTACAATCACCCAATTTATAAAGAAATCGGAATTTTATTGTGGGGAGTTTGTTGACGATAGCGATAATAAGCCGCACAAGCTCCTTCAGAAGAAACCATCGGTGCACCTAACGGATGTTCAGGAGTGCAACGGGTTCCAAAGGCAGAACATTCATGGGGTTTTTTAATTCCTTGTAAAATTTCTCCACTGATACAGTCAGCACAAGGAGAAGAAACGGGAATTAACCGTTGAGAATTAAAGCGTTTTTGAGCATCAAAATCAATATATTTGGCTTTAATTCCTAACCCACTTTGGGGAATTTCACCCAAACCTCGCCATTGACGAGGGACAATTTCAAAGATTTCGTGAATAATGGTTTTAGCGGTTTCATTTCCTTCTCGACGCACGGAACGATTATATTGATTTTCGAGTTTATATTCGCTGTTTTCTA
>NZ_JBJUDF010000008.1:0-10615 GCF_046067725.1 Planktothrix sp. | reverse complement strand
CTTATGTGTTAGAGTTTAGAGAAGAGAGAAGAATAACAACACATCCTACGCCATCCACTCCAACCACACCCCTCCAGGGAAGGTGACCCGGAAGTGCATTTTTATTAAAGGTCAATTGTTCGTAATTCAACCACTTTCCTCCTTTTTTCCATCCAACCCGGTTCGCAAGTTTCTCGAAAGTAGCCTCATCCCACTTTCCATCTAATTTCCCACCTTCTTCCAACCAGATTTGTTTCTGCACAGAAAAACCAAATCTGCCCTCAGAATATTTTAACCACAATTGGTCAATAATGCGTAATTCTTCTGGAGGAAAATTGTGACAATCATCTGTCGTTAACCAACCTTCTTTTTCTCTCCCCATAATTTGACACATAACTCTCCCAGTTTCCTGATCGGCTTCTTTCCATTTTTCTGTTGATAAAAGTTGGTCTATTTTGGTAAAATTAGCTTTAGAAGTTTGTAACTTAATATTAGGTTTTGGAGCAGGTTGGAATTGAGGTAACGGAGCGAAACTGCGTTGTCCAATAGCAGTTAAAACTTCCTGAGCAGACTGAAAGCGATCGCTAGGTCTATCCGCTAACATTTTATCCAAGACAATAGCCAAATTTTGACTAATAGATAGGCGATTTTTGCTTAACCATTCCTTCCAAACCCAACCTAAATTATAGTGGTCAAAAATCTCATCAACCAAGGTTCCATTTCTTTCTTGAGGAAAGACACCCGTTAATAATCTAATAGCAGTAATTGCCAAGCTATACATATCACTAGAAGCATTCGTTACTCCTCTCAATTGTTCCGGTGGCGCATAGCCGGGAGTGCCTGTCACAGTTCCCATACGGGTCATAATAGTCGCGCTAACTTGTCTGGAAACACCAAAATCTATTAACACTAAATCGCTAATTTGTCCATAGATACTAGGATCTAATTTATTTTTTCTACGAATAATATTTTCTGGTTTAATGTCACGATGGATAATAGACTTATTATGAATAAAATCCAAAATAGGTAACATTTCCACTAAAAAAGACTTGATCTTCGTTTCGTTAAATCTTCCCTGTTGTTTTAATTCTTTGAGTAAATCTTGACCTTCAATATATTCTTGAATTAAATACAACTTACCATCCTGTTCAAAGAAAGCCAATAAATCAGGAATTTGGGGATGTTTACCTAATTTTTCTAATAGCTCTGCTTCCTGTTCAAATAGTTGAATACATTTTTGCAATGCACCGCTATTTTGTGATAAAGGTAAAAATTGCTTAATCACACAGGAGCTATTTCTTCTATTTTGATCAACACCAATAAAAGTCCGCCCAAAACCACCTTCTCCAAGATAACTATGGGCGCGATAACGTTCAGTTAATAATAACTTTTGTCCGCATTTCTGACAAAAATTAGTAAGTTGAGCATTTTGGTGAAGGCAATCAGGGTTAAAACATTTCATAATGATTGATAAAAATAATGAATTGATATTATACTATTTTGCAAGATGTTTTTATACCGTTCAAATGGAAGTTGATTCAAGCTCTATTCCCAAATTTAATGATGTTATTAAATCCGTAGAGTTAAATAGTTATATAGCAAGTCTAAATAGGTTGTAATAACCTCTATGACTCAAACCCTTACCGTAGGGGCAATTCATGAATTGCCCCTACCACAAATCAAATAGGATTGCTATAGTAAATAAAACAATGCTCTGCTCCTAATTAATTTCGCTTTTAATCGATGAGCAGAGCATCATCCTACGGTTTAACTTAACAAAATTAATTGTCGAGCTTGGAGCGATCTCACCCCCTCTAAATCCAGTTGTGTTTCCGCTAAAAGTTCCCCAAGGGTTCGAGGAGAGTCTGTATTTTCATCGCAGGCTTTGAGAAACTCAAATTCAGCATCCGATAAACTAATAATTTGATAATTATAGTCAAATAAATGCTGACTGGGCCAGCCATTCATACAAGGACTCCGTTCAGGAATGGCGGCTAATAACGCTTGATCATTTGACCAAGTATTGCGAGGTAACGGTGAACGTCCCAGGAAGAATTCATAATGGCTAATTTCAGGATCAAGCAATTCAATTAAACGATATTGTTCGCGATCGCTTAATGCCCTTGACCGTTCCAGTAACTCCGGTGAATTGCCAATTAACCGCTCTAAATTCCAATAATTCGGATTAGAAAAGCCAATAAATTCTAAGCCCGACGCATCAATTAACTCAAATAACGTATTAATATTGTAGTCAATTTCTTGGGGATGAACATACATATCAGCAAAACATTCATCTCGTTGATTTTCCAATCCCCAACGTTGAGATTCATATTTCACTAAGCGATTATTTTCTGGGAGGGCTTCAAAAATTTGCCGACCCATTTTAACGCCATCTTTATAATCTCCTTGTTTGTTTCCTTGTAACAAAGCGATCGCTTTTTGCATTAATTGAATTTCCCAGCGTCCCAATTCAGCATAAACAAAAATGTGCATTAACCCCCCAGGGGCTAATTTTAATGCTAAGGTTTGAATGCCTCGAATGGGATCAGGTAAATGATGTAAAACACCCACACAGTTAATAAAATCAAACTGTCCCTCTAACTGGGTCACATCATAAAGGCTAAGACGGCGAAATTCCGGTGTCGGGGTTCCAGGGGTCGAGATCCCAGAACGGCGACAGCGTTCTTTGGCCGTTTGAATAGCTCCTTCACTGAGATCAATCCCCAAAACCGACGCTGTGGGGTTCAGGTTAATTAAATATTCCGTACTCGAACCGGTTCCACAGCCTGCATCTAAAATGCGAATGTCAAGATGTTTCGGCTTTTGACCCGTACAAAACCCATAGGCAACAGGCCAACACCAACGCCAGTTATACCCAGGTGGCGGTTCATCCAGCAAAGGGTCAGGGGGAAAGGGATAGGTATCATAAAGCCGTTTCACCGCAGAACTTACTTCTTCCATCGTTGTACCCTAATAAAATGTTTGAGTCGATTGCTGTACCGTAGATCAAGTCAGAGGGGTTAGCTCAAGGTCAACCGCCCACCGCGTAACAAAACTTATTCTTTTTTCTCAGATAACTTCACCCAAGTCTATACAATAATTGTCGGTACGCTTTTTTATAAATGTTTGGTAATCAGCCAAAATCATTTTAATCTGAAAGATTAAACTGGCAACAACTCAAGCAGGATGATCGGGTAGAAGGCATTGTTACATTCAGCCAAAACTAATCCGTTGATTGTTTGAGAACAGTACCATACTTTAGGTTCCATGCTGTAACGATTCAGATAGGGAGCGACAGAGATCGAATGAGTGTAAAGGCAAGTGGTGGAAGCTCAGTTGCGCGTCCGCAACTCTATCAAACCGTACCCGTTGCAACCATTTCCCAAGCGGAGCAACAAGATCGCTTTTTGGGTAAAAGCGAATTAAGTGAACTGGCAACTTATTTCAGTTCTGGGGCAAAACGTTTAGAAATTGCTCAAATTCTGACGCAAAATGCCGAATTGATTGTCTCCCGTGCCGCGAACCGGATTTTTACAGGCGGTTCACCTCTGGCATTCTTGGAAAAACCAACGGAAGTTCCAACGATGGTAATGGCCACAGTTGGAGGGGGTGAAGTTAACCTCACCGAAGGCATGAAACTGGGAACAATTTCCTATGTGGATAACAAAGGTGGCGGTTTATTCGAGGGTTTAAAATCAATTTTTGTGGATGCAGGGGCCGGGCCAGCCGTATTTTTACCGCCAGGGTTCCGACCGATTAACGTTTCTCGTTATGGCCCTGGAAACATGACCAAATCCCTGCGGGATTTAAGCTGGTTCTTGCGGTATACCACCTACGCCATTGTGGCAGGTGATCCCAATCTCATCGCCGTTAACGTGCGGGGATTACGGGAAATTATTGAAAATGCTTGTTCAAGCGCTGCAACGTTAGTGGCCCTGCAAGAAATGCGTCGGGCTGCTTTGGGCTATTTGAAAGAGGATAAACAAGCTCAAGAAATTGCCCTGCAATACTTCAATGTTTTAATCACCGAATTTGAAGGGTCAACGCCTGCCAATAAAGTGCGGCAACGTCCTAGCAGTGACCAACAAGGGTTAGCACTGCCTCAAATTTACTTCAACGCCGCCGAGCGCCGTCAGAAGTTCGTGATGAAACCCGGACTATCTTCGGCGGAAAAACAAGAGGTGGTCAAAGCCGCCTATCGCCAAGTGTTTGAACGGGATATTACCCGCGCCTACAGCTTGAGCATTTCCGACTTAGAATCCAAAGTGAAAAACGGCGAAATCTCCACCAAAGAGTTTATCCGCCGTTTAGGCAAATCTCCGTTATACCGCAAACAGTTTTATCAACCCTTTGTCAACAGTCGGGTGGTGGAACTGGCAGCCCGTCACTTCTTAGGTCGGGGTTTAAGTTCTCCTGAAGAATTTAGCAAATATTTCTCGGTTGTGTCCAAAGGTGGCTTAGGAGCCTTAGTGGATGCGATGGTAGATTCTCAGGAATATTCCGATTATTTCGGGGAAGAAACCGTTCCTTACTTGCGCGGTTTGGGTCAAGAAGCCCAAGAATGTCGCAACTGGGGGCCGCAAATTGACTTGTTTAACTACAGTGCACCCTTCCGCAAAGTGCCTCAGTTTGTGACGCTGTTCGCAGACTACAAACAACCTCTGCGGGATCAGCACGTTTACGGAACTGGGAATGATCCTCTGGAAATCCAGTTTGGCGCAATTTTCCCGAAAGAAACCCGTAATCCCAGCAATCGTCCCGCCCCCTTTGGCAAAGATACCCGTCGGATTCTGATTCGCAATGGGGCTGGAATTGATAACCAGTTAAGCAACCCAGCCGCACGGGGTAACAATCCCGGTTCTCTGGGGCCAAAAGTGTTTAAACTGGATCAACTGCCCGGAGGTTATATTAGCAGTCGGTTCAAGCGCAGTGGTAGCAGCAAAGGAACTAATGTTAATTACTCAGAAACCTCTACCCAAGCGGTGATTCAGGCGGCTTATCGGCAGGTGTTTGGTCGGGAACTGTATGCGGGTCAACGCCAAAGCGTTGCGGAAATTAAACTCGAAAACGGCGATATTACCGTTCGCGAGTTTATTCGGATTCTCGCTAAATCCGATGTGTTCCGTAAGATGTATTGGACATCGCTGTATGTGTGTAAAGCGATTGAATACATCCATCGTCGTTTGTTAGGTCGTCCCACCTACGGCCGTCAGGAAATGAATTCCTACTTCGATTTGTGCTCTAAAAAAGGCTTCTATGCTTTGGTGGATGCCATAATCGATTCTCAGGAATATAGCGAATCCTTTGGGGAAGATACGGTTCCCTATGAACGGTATTTGACTCCGGGGGGTGTGTTCCTGCGCACGGGTCGTGTGGGTGCTTTTGCTGAGAAACAACCGATGGTGGAGGAAGTCGTCACTCCTCGGTTTATCGAATTGGGTACCCCTGAAATTAAGGGTGAGATTGAGTTAGACAATCGCATTGCTCAAGGAGTCAGCAAGCGTCGTCAACAAACCAAAGTGTTCAAACTGACGAACACCGAGGATAAAGTGGCTCTGAACACTTTAATTCAAGCAGTTTATCGTCAAATCTTTGAGCGTGATATTGATCCCTATGTAACTAAAAATGAGTTTACGGCTCTGGAAAGTAAACTAGGGAACAATGAAATTAACTTGAAAGAGTTTGTTGAAGCGTTAGGAAGCACGTCTCTGTACATCAAGGAGTTTTACACTCCCTATCCTAATACCAAGGTGATTGAGTTGGGAACGAAGCACTTCTTGGGTCGCGCACCGCTCAACCAAGGAGAAATTCGGATGTATAACCAAATTCTGGCAACCAATGGGTTGAAAGGATTTATTGGGGCGATGGTGAACAGCGTGGAATATGCTCAACTGTTCGGGGAAGATACGGTTCCCTATCGTCGTTATCCGACCTTACCCGCCGCTAACTTCCCCAATACGGAACGCTTGTATAACCAATTAACCAAGCAAAATGATGAGTTAGTGGTTCCCAGTTTTGAACCGGTGGCCGCCACTGACCGCAGCTAAGATGAATCGGTTTTCAGGATACCCCTAAAGCGGACAATTTGATTGATTTTATCCCTCTGTATGATCACGGAGGGATTTTTATTGGAATTTCAGTCTATCAACAACGGTTTGTTATCCTAGAAAATGCTAACTCACTAGCCAATTAACTTAACTCCATGACTCAGCCGATTTATCAACCGCCTTTTCCTTTGAAAAATGGCTTGACAATGACGATTTATGCTGCATTAAAAGCTAGTAAAAACTGGGAACAAACGATTAATTTACCTGAACCTCCTTATCGAGATATTATCTTTTCTGGAGCGGGTGGAGTCCCCATTTATGGCATTGTTGCAATGCCTCCTAACCCTAAAGGAACGATTGTTTCCACCTATGGAATTACAGGAACTTTAGAGAATCAATGGTTTTTAAAATTGTGGGGAAGGAAAGCCTTTGCTGCGGGTTATGCAGTGGTTTTATTTGATTGGAGAGCTCATGGAAAAACCGCAGAATTATCCCCAACTTTAACGTCTGATGGTTTATTTGAAGGAGAAGATTTTGTCAGAATTGTCGCACAATCTAAACCAATCGGTTGTCCGGCTCCTTTTTGGTTCGCAGGATATTCTTTAGGAGGACAATTAGCGTTATGGGGAATTAAAGCCGCCCAAACGGTTAATGAATGGGGGCCAGATTTAAAGTTAAAGGATTCAGATATTGCTGGGGGGGCTGTGATTTGTCCGAGTTTAGATTCTCACCGTTCTTTAAGCTACTTAATCCAGCATCCTTTGGGAAAATATTTAGAACGAGCTATTACAAAAGAAGTGAAAAAAATGGCAAAACACTTATATTCTTATCATTCTAATGAGTTTGATTTAGAAGCGATTAAACGGATTAATTCGATTTGGAGTTTTGACCATGAATTAGTGATTGAACGATTAGGATTTAACAGTGTTGAAGCTTATTATGAAGCGAGTAATGCGTTACAGTTAATTTCGCAATTGAACAAACCAACTTTAATTTTATATGCAGAAGATGATCCCTTATTTGACCCTACCATTATTCCTGATTTAAAAGTTGCTAGTTCTCAAAATTTGGCTATTGATTTAGTCACAACAAAATATGGAGGTCATGTTGGTTATATTAGCAGTAAATCCTGTCAAAATCAATTTTCTGATCCAGATCGGTGGTGGGCTTGGAATCGAATTTTAGATTGGTTTATTGAGCAACAACATTCTTTCAGTTTTAAAGATAAACAATTAGCAACATTTAATTAATCGGTTTCCCTGGTTCTACCAGGGATTTTTATTGACGTTTTGAAGCCTTAATATTTGATTGAGAAGTATAAATAATAAAAACTACAACCGTAATTCTTGGTAAAATTTGACTCGATTCAAAGACAAAAACTAACAATCCTTACTTAAATTTACGGTTGACAAATATTAAAAAGTGTGAATTCAAAAAGTTTTTTAATTTTTGCGTAATTTTATCATTTGGCGCTGATATATCCATTACAGCTTAATCCAGAGGCAGGCTTTCTCACTGCTTCTGTGTCTGTGTTAGAAAAAAAACTTAATGGAGACCTAAGTTATGTTAGATATTCTCTTATCCTGCCTGTTCAATTTATCCGTTATTCCTTCTCAAGATTCTGGAATTGTTCATAACCGAATTGAAGCAATTTTTATCACAGACTTAACCTCTCATCCCTGGCTACCGATTTCTGTTGCACGAGAAAATAGCGATCCTATTGTTCCTCCTAACTAGAAATGGCTGATCAAAGATGTATTTTTAGTGGCTTATAGGAAATATAACCAATATAAAGTAGAGTTTATATTGGTTTTAAAATCTTTTATAAGCCTGACTCAAATGAGGATTTGAAACCGTTGATTTTCAATTACCAGAGTGCAACCCAGATGGAAACCCTGATTATTCTTTTCGGATTATCTGCCGGAGCAGCCCTTGCGGCTCAATTTCATCAGCCCAAACCTGAACCTCCTCCTAAAGAAAAATGGGATAAGGAATGGGAAGTTAAGACTAAAACTCGAATTAAATATCGCCGAAATCACTAATATGATTGTGAGAATCAGGTGTAGGGTGTGTCAGCGCTTACCTACTCTTCAACACCCTCTCAAATTTTATCCCTGGTTCGATGAGAAAACCCCCTTTATAGTAAAATTTTAAAGGCTGGGGGTTTTCTTATTTTTGGATCATTAACAATGAATATTATTGAATTTTTTGAATTAAGTACAGGAAAATGGTTTTCACAACGCACTTTACACCATTTAAAATCAGGGGAATTACAAGCGGGTAAATCAAATTTAATGATTGAGCCTTTACCTCCAACCGATGCAAAGATTGTTCAGCTTTGTCAACAA
The DNA here is from genome assembly GCF_046067725.1 of Planktothrix sp. Classification (NCBI taxonomy): domain Bacteria; kingdom Bacillati; phylum Cyanobacteriota; class Cyanophyceae; order Oscillatoriales; family Microcoleaceae; genus Planktothrix; species Planktothrix sp. Next base: position 2,241 of record NZ_JBJUDF010000008.1, on the reverse strand, counting down.
TATAATATTGATCCGGCTACCCTTTCTGGAGGATTTCAATTAACCTGGGATGGAACGACAGAAGGAAATTCTGATTCTGTGAAAGGGTCTGCTATTTTAGTTCCAATTTTGAATTCAGATCATCCTCAACAAGGTCAATTTTTACAATCTCAAGGAACCAATCTGAATCAATCTTTATCGGGACGTTATAGTTTAGGAGACGATGAAGTTTTAACCTTAATTACGGAATCTCCTAATTTTTATGTTGAAGAACGGTTATGGTATTTGATGCCGAATTTGAGGTTAAGAACCAGTTTAGTTAAAAATAATTCGGGTTTAACTCAAGCATCTTTTTGTTCAGAAATTCGCATGGGATTAAAATAAGCTCACACCCTACGGCTATTCCTATTCTTGCGATAGCGCAAAACTGGCTATTTTCCAAGGAGAGATACTCTCCTGAGTTTCCTGGGGTTCTTCTAACAGATTAACCCCAGTTTTGAGGGTTAATCCTAGAGTATTCTTGAAGTTTAAAATAGTTTCCTCTCCTTGTGATTCATAACATCTTAAAATCCAGCGTTGCGGTTGGGTTTCTGACGGTTTGAACGCCATTAAAATTAACGAATCAGACCCTAATTCTAGGAAACTCTGGCTATCAGATAATTCAGCATTAGAATCAGATACACTAGAAGTAACAGCCGGATAAAGTTTAACTTGTAACGGACGATTAAACTCATAGCCTTTTTGAATGGTTTTGGCTTGTTTCCAATCTCCCGCATGAAGATAAAGGGCATAACTAAAATGATGATATCCTAAATCTGCTTCTGGGTCGGGCCAGGTTGAACTTCTTAATAAAGTTAATCGCAGTTGATTCGGTTGAGCATCATAGCCATATTTACTATCGTTTAAAATACTAATTCCATAATCGGATGTACTCAGATCTGCCCAATGAATAGCCGGAACTTCCCATTTGGCTTTTTCGGTATCAGTTTGAGGATCGGTCGAGCGTTGAATCACACCGCAGGGAATTTCATAACTCGCCCTATCGGCAGAAATTGTGAGGGGAAAGGCAGCTTTGATTAAAATATGACGTTCTTGCCAATTCACGGTTGTTTCGATTTTTAATAGCGGAGAATCTTGCTCTAAACGATAATCTTGACAAAATTCTGATTGCTGGAATTGTCGAATAATTCTTAATTTCCACACAATCGGCCCTTGTTCTATCCATTCAATCGATTTAACTTGGGGAGAAGCTAAGGGATATTGTTGATAATTCGGATCGATATTCCACCCATCCCAATATTGTCCAGAATCTTGAAACACTTGTAATTGATTTCCTGCTCCGGGTTTAAGGATATTTCGTTGATGAATTAAGTCAAAAACTTGGTCTAAATTTCCGGTTTCTGTATCAACAATAACTCGCAAAATTCCATTTTCAAAGCTAATCTTTTTTCCTTTCAACTGATAACTATTGACAAACTCGTTTTTTTCTGTTAGACTTTGAGTAAAATTGGGAATAGGTGTGCACGTATAGGGTCTATTCCACGAATTTTCAGGGGTTTCAGCTTCTTTCACCCCCAACCAATAAACGCGATACCCCACACTCGGAACATTTTTTGCTAGAAATAACAATTGCGGATTTTCCGACCTTTCCCCTCGGAGTTGGGAAGGTTGGGGTATTCCGTGACTATCGTAAATTTCCCAAGGATGATCGGAATTAGGAATAGTGACCGCAACGACTTCTGAGCGTGACCAGTTGAGGGAATTAAAGATCACAATAGCTTGGGCGTTGGTTTGGGGTGGGGGAGGCAGAGGAATAAATTGAGCGATCGCATCGAAGGCTTGTTGTCGAATCTGATCTGCATTGGTGATAGCCGTTTCCCAGTCTTGATTGGCTTGTTCGTAGACTTCGGTAATTGAAGAACCGGGTAAAATATCGTGAAATTGATTCAATAAAACTTGCTTCCAAGCCGTTTCTATTTCCCGTTGGGGATAGGGAGATTGACTGTAAAGAGAAGCAATCGTCGCAAACAGTTCTGCTTCATATAATATCGTTTCACTGCGGCGATTATACCGTTTTTGATCCGCGTGGGTTGTATAGCAACCGCGATGGAATTCTAAATATAATTCATCTCGCCAGACGGGAAGGGTTAAGTTAGGATCATTGAGGACTTCTTGTAAATAATCAGTAACGCTTTGAAAGGTAAAATTAGGAAAAATTGCTCTTTGATTCCAACGTCGAGTTATTTCTAACATATCACGAGT
>NZ_JBJUDF010000007.1:0-4679 GCF_046067725.1 Planktothrix sp. | reverse complement strand
AGCCGAAAATCTCCAGCATCAGTCCTAAAATTTAGTTTACCAAAATTTTGGTTTATTATTCTTAATTCCCTTATTACCGCTTTGTTCTTTTAAGAGTTTAAGTACCTGAGATAAATCGGATTTCATCTCAATAATATACTTCATATTAGGTTTAATTGCTGATTCCAATTTATCCGCTAAAACTTGTGAATAGGACTGACTACTATTTGATTGTTCTTTAATAAGCTTATTCATCATTTTACTTAAAGATTCTAGTTCAAAATTCACTGTATTTGTATAAGTATTCAGGGTTTTAACTAAGGTTTCTAATTGTTTATCAATACCTTCTAAGTGATCGGATTTATCAATAACTTTGTTTTGGATATTCTCTAAAGTTTGAGAAGTTAACTCCAAGCTTTTTCCTCCTTGTTCCAGTTGAGGAATAATTTCAACTAGGGATTGTTGATTAATTCGATTTAACTCTAAAACTTGTAAGGAACTTTGATTAATTTCACTTAATTTTGCTTCCGTTTTCACTAACTGTTCTGTAAAGGTCTGAAGTTGATTTAATATCGTTTCCAAAGATTGAACCGTTTGAAATAAACCGAATGCTGAGTCAGAAAAATTCTTTTGATTCTCTCCAAAATCAGTGGCAATTATTGATAATTGTTTAGGAAATTCACTTTGTTCAAAACCTTGAGCAACTTGTTCTAATTTATCAGCCGTTGTGTGACTCACTTGTACCGCATTTGTAAAACTTTCTGTGGCGGTTTGAAACTCTCTAGCTCCCCTTTCTAACGTTCCTGTAGCATTGGATAATTGACGATAGACTTGTAGGGCTAATTCACTCGCTTCTACATTCGCTTTTGTAATTTGATGAATATTATCTCTCATGGCAGATTCCACCGCCTCTCTAACAGTAATACCAAATCGATCTAAAAAATCTTTAAATTCACTCGACATTCCTTTAACAACTTTATCCAGTCGAGTTTGACCATTTAAGGATGAATAATAAACATTATCGAGGTAATGTTCTAAAGAAACCGTTAAACGATATTTCGCTAGGCTCGTATTCCATAAAAAGTTTAAAACAGTTAATAATGCACTACACAATAACCCAGCTAAACTGGTAATAAAAGCGATCGCCATTCCTTCTAAGGGTTCTTTTAATTCCTCTACTAATTGACTAACATCCGTTGCTTGACTTTGGCTAATCGTATGACTCAAAGAACCCAAATTGACCGTAATTCCAATAAAGGTTCCAATTAATCCAAAAGCCAGGAGTAAATTCGGAATAATTCGACACCAATATTCTATTTGTTCGCAGGATTTCCCTAAAACCTTTTCTTGGCTGTAGGCTTGATCAATCAAAGCCGCCGTGTTCACTTGTTCTAAATTTTGACTGGATTCTGCAAAACTTTGTTCTAAAACTTCTACAATCGTCGGCGGAAATTCAAGCTCACGTTTATTGATGATCTGATAAATTTTATTCGCTTGAGTGGTTAAATGTTGATAAAGATTCCAGCGATAATAAAGGGTCATGATTGAGGGAACAAACACAAATATTCCCGTGGAAATGATTAACAAAGGCGGTAAAGGTGGAAAAGAAGGAAACAACATAAAATATCCTCAAGATTGAACATGAGCTTAGATTCAAATCAATTTAGTTAGATGAAAATGAGTTAAAAACCATATCCATATTTTTGTAGAATTTCTTGTCTGTCCAATTCATATCTTCTTTGATTAATCAGTCCTTGAGCGAATTTTTGTTTTAGCTGGCTTAATTCTACCTCTAAACTGTTATTTCCTGGGTTAACATTGCTAGGATTTTCTGTATTTTTTACTAAAGCGGTAGAACGGTTATTCACGGATGTTGGTAAACTTCCAGTCTTAGTTAGGTTTTCCTGAATTCTTCGACGAAAACGATTAATAACTCCTTCATGTCCTAAATGATTCATTGTACCCGGAGTCCCCACAACCGTTGATTTATAAAGATAATTAGGATTGGATTCAGGTAAATTATCCACATAATCGACAAATTGCTGTAATCTGGGTAAATATTGACTTTTCCAGAGATCAGGATGTTGACGAATCTGATTAATTTCTTCCTCTAATAACTCGTTTAACGTTTGCGTCATTTCTTGGTGATTCGCCAGTTTTTCTAACGCTTGATTCCAAATTGGACTCAGGGCTGCGGTGTAATAACAGTCTCGTAAATGATCATAATATTGAAACTCTAAACCTTGAGTTTCAGTATTTTCAACAATTAACTGAAATGCTAAACAAGGATAGAAAACATCTTCCAATTCTTCCATCAGTCTAGCATCTGGGGGGATAATATCAGTAAAGGAGATTTGATAATCAGAATGACAAGTTGAGCCATCTTTATTTTGTTCTCGGATATAATGATTTCTGATTTCTTCTAAACCATTAATCAATCGTAAAGGAAAGCCGCCATATTCCCGAACAATTAAAATTTGATCTTCAGCTTGAGTTGGTTTTAAAGCCGTTGGGTCGATTCCCAAATCACGAGTTAGAGTCGTTTTAAACTGTGTTACTTCTATCTCATCGGTATCTTTAAATCCAATAAATTCTTTGCGTTTATCGGAAAGATCAGAAAAATAAGGATCACTCGAATTTAAACGTAATAAAGGTTCGGCTTGCTGAATAATTTGTCCTAAACGGGGAGAACGAATTTGACCTGAATAATTGTGAATAAAACGCTTAATCACAGATTTAACAATTTGGTTACTCCGAGAACCAAATTCACCATCTATTTTTTGATCAATTTCTGTTTTTAGTTGCTCTCCGGTGGTACGATTCATTAAATAACAAATCGATTCTCCTACCCCGGATGCCTCTGTAATATCTTTACTCACTAACACCAATGCAGAACGAGACTCTAAATTGGGTAATAAGGTTTGATAACATTCTTCAATATCTTCTGGAGCAAAAATAGCGTCTCCACTCATTTCATTAAAATTATAATTGTTTAAATCATTCTGTTCCTTCTCATAATTCGTTTTTAAATTTTCCAGCATCCGGCTAAAGGTAGCAACTTCAGTAGAATAATCTCTAATATACTTTTGCAAATCATTGACGATTTTTAACGTTTCCTGAGTTACGGTCAGTTTAAAATTATGCTGAATTAACTGAATAATACTTTGAACACTGTTTCTCGCTAATTTCTGAATGTCTCTATTTTTACGATTCAGCATCGGGAGTTCCATTCTTTGCTCTATCTCATTCATGCTCTGTTCTAACTCTCGGCATTTTTTCTCTAAATCTTCATTTTTTTTCAGTCCTCCCCCTTGACTAATTTCTTCCTCTAACTGACGTTGATAGGTGTTCAATTCTGTTTGCATCGCCTCTAACCAATCTCGAACACTTTTAGCCGAAAATTTGGGATTGCTAGGGGTCATTAATTCGGCAATGAATTCATTAATATGATCTTTCAATTGTTGAGTGATGCTTGGTTGTACCTGCATTAACCGAGTTAACCAAATTCCTCGTGTTGTTTCCGTTTCTCCAGACTGAACTTTTCTAAACTGTTCTCGAAATTCTCGTGATAAGTTACTTTTTAAACTCAGTCGATCTTCACGATTTTTACACTCATTAATTCTTTGACTTAATTTCTCTCTGAATTTAGTTAAGGTTGTCGAAAAGTTTTTGCTCCCTTCTTGAACGCTTCCAGCTAGTCGTTCTTTAAACCCATCCCGTTGTATTAAATCGCTATACCAATTATTTTTAATCAAAAATTGTTCGAGAATTAATTGAGGGTCGGGGCTTTGACCTTCCCCATTTAACCAAAAATTAACCAGTTTTAAAGTAATCCGATTTAAGGCAATTTTGACAATAATTTCACGAGGAAAATAAATCGCCGCCAAGCCAAAGGTTAAATATCCTTGAGTATTAGGACGGGGATGATTATCCGATTGAATTAAATGGGTGAGTAAATTATCCCGCATTCCTTTAGCAACAGGGGCTAATTCTCCGATAAAATCTAACGCGATTTTATGAGCAATTACATTACATAATTTTTGGGGTTCTAAGATTGTATATTCACCGTTCGTTTCATTAGAAATTAAATAAGTATAATCAAATGGGGCGCGAGGTTCCTGAACAATTACCAAATTTTGCATATCATAACAAGCTTCAAATCGAGTCCCCGTACTGCTATAATAATTGAGTTCTTTTAAGGCTGCATAAGTATTGGCATTCATATAGGACGCATTACTATATAACTGTGGACTTACCACTAAATATCCGAGTAATTGCGTGCCTTTATCTCCATAGGATTTCCTTAAACTATAAGCAACATCTAAAAACATTCCGCTTCCCGTACCACCACAGAGGGAACCAATCACAAAAATATTTAATCCGGGTTCAAGTTTTAATCCGGCTTGCAGTAAAGAGGCTTCATGACCCATTGTCCGTTTTGCTGCGGTTTCAATGACAGTTTTGATCTTTTGGTAATTATGAAAAAATGCTAATCTTCCCACAGGTCGAATGCCTTTGGCGCCTTCTTCAACGGCTCTAATATTACGAAGTAATTGAGGCGGAAACCAGCGAGAAATATGATCAAACGGCCCAGAACGATTGGATTGAGAACGCTGTTCTACACCTCGCACAAAATTCGTCACTTCTGCGGCGGTTAAAATGGCATTTACTTTTTCAGAATCTTGAAAACTTAAATCAAC
>NZ_JBJUDF010000006.1:0-3643 GCF_046067725.1 Planktothrix sp. | reverse complement strand
CCTGAATGGCATCAATTGAAAGCTCATGAACTGGCAGGCAGAATGTTTGAAGATGAATATGATTTGATACAAGCTGTAATTCAAGCCATTGAAGATAGAAACGAAAGAAATGATTGTACCTCTGAACGCTTGCGATTTAATTCCCTTAGCAACTCTCAAGAATTATCCTAAACAATCCTTTTCTATTATTTACTCTATTTATGACCACCTACTTAATAGCGGTATTGAGCGTGGTTTGGAAGAGTGTTTAGCGAGTTTTTAAAAGGGTTCCCTTAATGGGGGAACCCTTTTTTATTCTTTCCCTCATCATTTATATTTATATTTTCCGTAAACCTTATTAGGGTTTACGAAGTGTATCTTTAACTAAAACCTTATTAGGGTTTCCGGTGTATCTTTCAGTGCTATATGTGGCTTTTGGCGGTATTTCTGCTATAATTCAAATGTTAAAAAGAGTCCTGACTCGTCCCCTAAAAGACCTAAATCAGAACCCACAAAATACTACATTTTTTAATGATAAGGATATCGTATCCTAAAAAGGGTTTCTTCAGTTGAACTGATAAGAAAGTCTAATAGAAACGGGAAAAGGACTCACTTTTAGATAAGCGAGTCCAATGTTCTGTATAGACATATTACCAGATAATCAAGAAGACTGTCAACACCTGTATACAGATGACCCTAAAAACTGTATACACCTAAAACCGTTATCGGTGGCACGTCTCCAAACTTTCGCTAATAACTCTCTCTACTTCACCAGGCGTTCGCGTCTGATGGGGGATGACTATATTTTTCTCCCTGACGAGTCAAGGCTTATAAAGTCCAAAGTATCGAAACGACACAACCGATACAGGGACAATGCAGAGCAACAGAGGAAGAATGAACTGGACAAGTATCGAGCGTGTCTAGCGTGGTTGGTAGATATTGAATTAGATCTGGGATGGCATAAGTGTCCAGTGCCAAAATTTTTCTCTGAGTATAAAGACGAGATGTACCTAGTGTTCCCAGATGGACGGGTCACAATTTGGGCTAAGGTACGGGGTCAAGAGCAGCAAGTAGCGACCTCTACCATAGAGGAACTCAAAAAACGCTGTAACGCCCGCCTTGACATTATTAGAAAAGTGCAACAGGTATCTACAGGGGTTAAAAACTTCAGTGAAGGTTACAAAAACACTGTGTTTGGACGTAACGCCCGTCGAACGTTGTTAGAGGCAGGTGAGGTTGTCAATAAAACCTGTGGATTGAATAGTTATGTAGTAACCCTTACTTTGCCTGGTAATACTTCAAAAGCTAAAAAAGCGTTAGCCAATTATTCCAGCTATATCCTGAACCGATTGTTACAAGTACCAAGGCGTGTTAAAAAGCCTGTTTATTTGTTCAGCGTTTGGGAACTCCAGAAGCGGGGTGCATTGCATTTACATATTTCTGTTAGTGCCAAACCTGATGATTTAACGTCAGAAGAATTGGAATTAATTTGTCATAAAATTAAGGATAAGTGGTATCAGGTATTAATGGAGATGATTACTACAGTATCCATTAAAAGAGGAAACCGTGAAGGTAATTATCCTGGTGTAGATATGTTTGAAAAAAACACATCTACAGTTAACAGACACGATACATGGCGTTATCGTCCCGACGTTTGGGTCAAAGGTTGGGATATACAAAAAATAGAAAAAAGTGTAGGTAAGTATTTTGCTAAGTATGCAAGCAAAGACGCAAAAGCGGGTAATGGTTTCGCAGTAGTTAAAAGTAATGTACCCTCTCGATGGTGGTGTTGTAATTCGATTATTAGGGAGGAAATCAAGAAATATAGATACGACTACTCGGTGGGATATCATGAAATAGAAACCCATGATTTATTAATTTCAGTTCTTGAGGCTTACCCCCCAATAATGAATTATGAGTATGATTTCCATATAACTACCAAGCAATATAAAATAGATGACAATAATATATTAGATTTAAACTCAGAGGTAGAGGTAACTGTAGTTAATGGGACAACAGAAATATATTATTGGGAGCCTGATGTATTCCTAGAGGTATGTCAACTGATAAGGGAGCTAAAGGGTACATTTTCGGAAACAGGTTTTTACAGGGAACCCAAGACTGTTGACAGGCTGTATACACCCATGTTAGCTTAATAGTGTAGACACCTGTAGACACCCCGTATACACTATGGCAACTGAGTTATTGTCATTCCGTCTCTCAGGAGATGAGTTAGAATGGTTAAAAAGTCAACAACAAGAAGGTGAAACCCTTAACCTGACAGCCAAACGATTATTATTAGAAACCATGAAACAAACTGTAGACACCCCTGTAGACAGTGTAGTAGACACCCCTGAACTAGAGGCAAGGTTAGAGAAGAAAATAGAAGAAAAGATAGAGGCAATGTATGAACAATTAGCCAACAACATTAACTACATATTGGATACAAGATTACCCAGTGAACCCAAAACTGTAGACACCCCTGTAGACAGTGTAGTAGACACCCCCAAAAAACCATTAGATAGCTACACAGTTATAGAGTTAAGAAACATGGCTAAAAGTCTAGGAATTCCCTATAAAGTGAGAGACAGCAAAGTTGTCCTTATCCGTGAGATTTCCGCAAGGAAATCGACTCTTCCCCTGTGATACCATGACCCATAAACTCACTCTTTTATTGTCTTTTATTGGTTGACATCCATGCCAATAGTTGTTAATATAAAGTTACCGAGCAATGCTGGAGAGCAACTCGCGGGTCGTGGTAACACTAACCGAGTAGTAGGTGAAAGAAATGCTATCAAGCTGATACCTTGCCAACTATCTGATAGTTATGGCTCTATCACCAATTAAAAGCCATGAACTACACATAAAGGGAAAAGTATATAAATACTAAAATGCCTCCCACTTGAGAAATGGGAGGACTTCCCCAAAGTGTGGGTCTAGCACACAATGAGGTATTAAAATGATAGCACAGAAAGTGTTAATAGAATGTCGTGAAGTGACATTCTTGATTTCCGCTAATATTCCAGTGCCTAAATATCGTATTGGTCAGTTAGTAGAAGTTTTCAGTACAAAAGACTGGCAAAAACCTGACGAAAAATGTTGGTTCCCATGTCGGATAACGGGTATGGCATGGTATGACTACAACGGGCTTGATAGCCCTATCTGGGAGTATCAAGTTAAGTTTTTAAACTGTTCAGGAATGCCCTATGAATCATTTTTTGAAGATGAAATGTGTTTACTAGAGGATGGTCTGATGTTGCCTAGTTTTGTTGCTAATAAAGTCAGTGATCAATGCTAGAATAGATTGAGATAAAATCAGTTATCAGTTATCAATAAAAGTAGCTATTGCGGGTGAGTTAATTATGGATTTTAATAGCGGTATTGAGCGTGGGTTAGAAGGGTGTTTGGAGTCATTTTTAGACTCATATTTTCTTGATAGAGAGAGTGTAGAAGATGTTGGTTAAAAAAGAGCAAGCTAGGGAGGTGATTAAAAGTTTTTTACGTGATATCGACTGGAATCAGATGTTTTTGGCATCTCTAGGTTCATCCATTATTTCGGCTATGAATAATAGCAAAGAATAACCGCTAAAACTTGGTTTAACTTCCACGTGAAACCCCAACAGGGTTTCCGTGTTATGTTTAGCGAGTTTTTAAAAGGGTTCCC
>NZ_JBJUDF010000005.1:0-4071 GCF_046067725.1 Planktothrix sp. | reverse complement strand
TGATAAAGTTAAAATTAATTTCTCCGTTAAAGATACCGGAATTGGCATTCATCCAGACTTACATCCTCAAATTTTTAAACCTTTTTCTTCCGCTAGTTCTGTTACAAACCGTCAATATAGCGGCACAGGATTAGGACTCTCTATTTGCCGACATTTAGTAGAAATGATGGAGGGAGAAATTGACTTTGAAAGCTGTTTAGGTGAAGGGTCTACTTTCTGGTTTAATATAGAATTAATAAAAGCTGAATCCTCCATTTCACAAATTGTTCCAGAGTTAGAACAGGTCAAAATTTTAGTGGTTGATAGCAATCCTTTAGTTCGTGAATCTGTCTGTTCCTTCGCTTCTACTTGGGGAATTCGAGTTGATGAAGTAGAGGAGGAAAATACAGCATTAACCAGTTGGAAAACTGCCCTGGAACAAGGTGAACCTTATCAGGTGATTTTAATAGATTTACCGTTATTAAATCGAGAAGGTGTTAAATTAGTTCGTGCTTTACATGATTGTGATCAAAACAATCCCACCAAACTAATTTTAATGAGTAAGCTCAATCAACGTGATCGCGCGGAACAAGTAGTTAATTTAGGAGATGACACTTATTTATTAAAACCCGTCGCGCCTTTACGTTTTCTACAAACTTTGGTTCTAACCCTAAATCTGAAATCTCCTGCTATTTTAACCCGCTTACATCAGTGGCAGCAACAAACCCATCGCATAGAATCATTTCAAAATCGGGATCAACGGTTTAATTTACAATCCCATGCTCTGAAAATTTTGTTAGCTGAAGATGATCCGATCAATCAAAAAGTGATCTTAAGTCAACTCAAACTTTTAGGCTATGATGCCGATTTAGTCAACAATGGACAAAGTGTTTTAGAGCGGTTAACCTATAAGGATTACGATTTGATTTTAATGGATTGTCAGATGCCTATTCTGGATGGGTATGAAGCGACTCAACGCTTACGCCAGCATCCTGATATGATCCATCGACAACCCATCGTAATTGCACTCACGGCTAGTGCCATGTCTTCAGATCGAGAACGTTGCATAGAAGTGGGAATGGATGATTATGTCAGTAAACCTGTAGAATTAAATGCTCTAGGAAAAGTATTGCAGCGCTGGAGTTATTCTCGACTTTCAGCACCGAATTCTAATCCTTCATTTCTACATTCAGTCAATTCATCCCACCTATCTGTTACGTTTGCACCGGAAACCTCTACCTTAGAATCAAATCCTATGAGTGGCTTGACAATTGCCGAGAGTCCTGTCAATTTAGAACGTTTGAATCGTTTACTCAAAGGAAATCTTCAACTTCAACATAGGTTGTTACATTTATTCCTTGAACAAGCTCAATCTCGAATTCAAAATTTGCATCAAGCCATTATGAATCAAGATTTTACAACCATCAGGCAGCAAGCTCATGCCTTAAAAGGTTCCAGTTCTAGTGCGGCTGTCTTAGAAATTCCAGAAATTGCTAAACAGCTTGAAGATCTGGCGAAAGAACAAAATTTAGAAGGTGCGACAGAATTAGTGGAAAAATTACAACAGTGTTTGAGTCGAGTCCAAGTTTTTGTTCAAGAAAAAATTACCTTTCAATCGACTTAAGCTAGATTGAGTTCTAATCAACTAAGCTGATTTTTCACTGAACGTCGAACACCGGGGATGTTCAGTCTTTTTTTGTCTGAGTTTGATCATCAAATTAACTTGATTGAGAAGTTCATCAATATCAATCGGTTTATAAATTACACCATTCGCTTCTCCCTTAGATTCCTGTTTCACTTCAAAGAAACTACAAGCGGTCATGACTAAAATAGGAATAAAGGGTAATTCTGGATCTTGACGAACTTTGTGAATGACATCGTAGCCACTTAAACCCGGCATCATTACATCCACAACGATTAAGTCTGGGAGAGAATCCTTGACTTGATTTAACGCAATATAGCCATTTTCAGCGCATTTAACATCATAGCCTGCTCCTTGTAAAATCGCTTCTACTAAGAACAAAATATCAGGAGAATCATCAACGACTAGAATCGTCTTTGAGGGAAATGAATTAAAATTTGACCAACAGGTAGACATGAAATATAATTTGTAAAGAATTGAATCAGCTGTGATCTAACATTAAGAAAAATACGGGTATTTGCAAACAGAATAATCTTGGGGCTGTTGTCGGGGTCAGAGGAAAGAAAAAGATTTGATGGTCTAGGTTTCATCCTCTGTTTTGGATTCAACCACTCTGGCAACAGCCTGATTAACGAATAACAACCTTAAATTTTTTTGATTTTCTGGATATTAAAATCAATAACGGATTTTATTGTTTTAACATACCATTTCAATCGAGTTAATTTAAGTGGGTTTGTGAGTTAATCACATTGTAGTTTCATCGTAAACTGAAGCCAGAATAACCGTTATCTGTCTTACGATGTAAATTAATACATTGTGTTTTTTAAAAGAACAACAAGCTAAACCAGAGAAATTTCAAAGTTCAGTTTTTCTATTGATTTAGGTGACTTTTAACTTTTATTCCTCAGTTCGCTGAAGTCAGGAACTTTTTTTTGCGTCTAGCCTGATCTGGTAATAATTTTAACATGGCTATCCGTAATCTCATCAACAGGTTAATCTGCTATTGTCCTCAAATGTACCCTGCGGTAGAGGTAACTACGGAAGATGCTCGGTTATCCTTTGAATTAACACTGGCTTATGGGTTTAAGTGTCTTTTGTCTGCTGGTGAATTAGACAGACTCAAGATGGTATACGTTTGAATTGTAGTGGAGGATAGCAACCTAGCCTCAAAATTTAATCATTATTTCCAATTTTCTCTTGAAGTGAAAGGAATAGAAAATCGGTAATTAGGAACGAATCAAGGTTTCTGTACTCATTGACTCAACCTATTTAAGTTAATAAACTTTGCTATTTTTACAGATAAAAATAAAAAAATTCCTGATTTAAATTATGTTTTTTAATTTTGTTTAAGAGTTCAGATTGAATGGATATTTGATGTTTTTAAAATGTATACAACCTTAAATAAAAGATTAAAAAATATATTATATATACTCTAAAAATAAAACTACTTTTTAAATATAAAAATTTATAATAAACTTTTAATCGAGTTGAATTGTATTATAAATTAAATTTTAAATTAATTTTTAAAAACATCAAAATTTTAATTTTTTATATAGTGATTTATTCAATTAAATAATTGTTGAGAAATACAATTTTTTTAGGTTTAAACTATCTATTTTAATTTCAATAAGAGATCAAGCTATCAATGATATCCAGTCATTCAATCAAATATATCGCCCCATTGATTAGGGAATCAGCCGAGCCATTATAAGATAGACTATGATTTTAATATTGATGAGGAATATTTAAGTTAAAAACAAGATCATTGATCAGTATTTTAAAAAATACAAAAATACTGATCAATTTTAGCATTAATATATCCAGTAATTTATAGATATTTGTTATGAAATTTTTAACGAAATAAATTAATATTATAGTTAGAATGAAGAATCTTTTTTGGGTTGAATTTATAGATTAATAAAATATTTTTAGAAAATCCTTCACTCTAACCCAAAATCAATCAATACATCTTATCCAATCCAACCAGAACGTAAAGCTCTAACGGCTGCCTGGGTACGGTCATCAGCGCAAAGCTTATTTAGAATACTGCGAACATGAGTTTTAACAGTTCCCACCGTAATATAGAGTTTTTCTGCGATTTCAGCATTACTTCGTCCAGCAACAATTAATTCTAATACCTCCAATTCTCGTTCTGTCAAGGGGCAAGACTCCAGAAACTCTTGATATTCAGGTTCCACCGCATTAATTGTCACCGTTCTAATATCATTAGAAACCGGAATTTCCGTGGGTTTTTTCTTCGCTTGTTTGAGAACTGTACGAGCAATAACCGGATCAATCCAAGCATTGCCTTCAAAAGTTGTATAAATAGCATCCTTGAGTTTATCAATACTAACATCCTTAACACTATAGGAATCTGCACCTGCGGCAAAAGCTCCCATAACCGCATCATCATTATCGTGCATTGTTAATATCAAAACTTTTGTTTCTCG
>NZ_JBJUDF010000004.1:0-32617 GCF_046067725.1 Planktothrix sp. | reverse complement strand
TCGAATTCTACCCCATTAAAGATGGACAGAGATCTAAATGGTGCGCGAGGGATCTTCCTTCGTGCATTGGTTGATACGCCTTGGTTGAGAGAACATCTTAACTTATATGTTTGTTAGCAAATGTTAGCAAAAAAGTATCGGATACAACCAATCTTGAATTTCTTGAGTTAACCAGGCACATTCTTCAGCAACAAAAACTTCGCCAATGCGATGTGTTTGGAACTGGGTACGAATGATAATTTCATATTTAGATTGTTTTTTTTCCATAAAAACGCCAATAATATTGTTTAAAGAACCCGATTCTAAACGATATTGAAATCCTCTGGATTTTCGGATGATTCTAAATTCTCGGTGGTCAAATTCAACCCAGGTTTTTTCATCAATTAAAAAGAAGATCCATAAACAACTAGAGGTGAATAAGATCGAACAAATCAGCCCAAAAATTGAAGGATTTGTTAAGGAAAGTGACGGGAAAACAGAAAATAATAAATTCCACACAAAATAGATGATAAATAAATGTAAAAACCCCATTTCGATTTGAAATAATTTTCCAAATCCTTTAGGTGGAAAATAAATATCTAAACGATTTGGGGTTTTATAAACCGAAATTCTACTGTAAAAAGGTTTATTGAGTTTTTGAATTAAAGAGCGTTGAGGCTGATTATTTTGAGCTTTGACAGGGCGAATTTTTCCCCGTTTTAAAGAAGATAATGCGTCTCGTGCGGTTGATAATCGTTTTTCTAAAGACATTTCTGTTAATTGTTCAATCCATTGAACAAAATTTCGATTCACACTCACCCGGTCTGCAAATTGAATGCGAGAATCTTTTTGAGGTAAATCCGCCGGAGCCGTATTGGTTAATAAATGAATTAAGGTCGCGCCTAACGCATATAAATCCGATGCGGCTACCGCTCGCCCCCAAAATTGTTCTAAGGGTGCATAACCACTGGTTCCCACCACAGTAAAGGTTACTCCTGTTACGGTTGCTTGGGCTTGTACCGCCCCAAAATCGACTAAATAAAGGTGTTCTGAACGATCTAAAATTAAATTACTGGGTTTGATATCTCGATGTAAAACGGGAGGGCTTAATTCATGCAAATAAATCAAAATTTTCAAGACATTTTGGGCTATTTTTTGTACCTGAGATTCTGTAAAATGGTATTTTTTATCTAATAAATCTTGTAAGGATTCCCCTGGAATATAATCTTGAACTAATCCCAACCAATGTAAGCCATCCCCTACACTTTTATCCAGAGAAAAATAATCTCGATATCGCGGAATTCGAGGATGATTAAGGGCTTGTAAAACCTGGGCTTCTCGTTCAAACAGTTTTAATTCTTCCCACGCCATTTGCGGACTAAACGCTAATAACTTGATAATTACTTCTTCTTGAGTTTGTTGATCGGTTGCTAACCAAGTTTGACGTCCGGTGGAAGTACGTCCGCATCGGTGTTGGAGTTGATAGCGGTTTTGGAGAATTTGTTGTGTATTTAACATATCCAACTCAAAATGAAGCGATCGCATTATATTTAGGGTAACACGCGATCGTTCGATGTCAAAGAAAAGCCTACAGTTCCTATAACCTACTGGTTTGAATCGAGGTGCGGGACGGGTTTGTAACGCTTCATGGGTGAGAATTGAGCCGATTGGGTTGTCAGGTAAATTCCCGTTGGCTCTGAATTTATTACAAAACTTCACAATTGATCGAAACGGTGGGTGAAAAGGTTCCTTTCCTGGTTAAAATATGTGGAATTTTAATACAGCAAAGTCACCATTGCTGTCACTTCCCATCAATCGAAATCTCTAAAATGAAACAGGTTCAGACAGTTATTGTGCAATTTCTGGTTGCGATGACAATCGGTTGTTTAGGATGGTATTCCGTATCCCCATTGATACCCATAGAAGCTGCTCCCCCCTCGACTCCTCGTCCTTCTCAACCTCCTCAACAAACTAAACCCGTTTCACCGCAACCTGTCATTGAACCGCAACCGGAAGCCTTACGCAATAAACATCGAATTGTTGTCGTCGGGGATAGTATTACCCAAAGTGGCGGACAATATGGCGGTTATGTTTGGTTGTTACAACGCTATTTGAATTTTCTTTATCCTCAACAACCGCTTGAATTGATTAGTTCTGGGGTTTCAGGGAATACTTCAGCTTTGTTATCTGAACGATTTAAACAAGATGTTTTAGATCAAAAACCGGATTTAATTACTATTAATATTGGAGTAAATGATGTTTTACAAAGTTTCCAAACCCCTACTCCCGCTAGACCGAATATTCCAAACCCTCAAGAATATCGCCAAAATTTAACCGCAATGGTAGAGTTAGCGACGGCTAAAGGTATACCTGTTTTATTGCTATCCCCAACAATTATCTATGAAAATTTAAGTAGCCGGGAAAACCAAAGAATTGCAGAATATATTGCCGTTATGCGAGAAGTTGCCCTGCAATATCGCTGCCAATTTATTGACTTAAATGTTCCATTTCGCCATGTGATTATAACCTATCAGCGTTATGGAGGGCAAGGGCAAAATCTATTAACCCGTGATGGAATTCACCCGAATATTGCAGGTCATCAAATTATTGCTTATACCATTCTGAAAGGTTGGGGAGTTCCTGAACCCAAAATCCAAAGCCTAAAACTTAATGATTAATTCGATTTTCAAGGATTAAGTTTGGATTTGCTCCTGATTTGTGCCTTGCTCAACAGTCAACCGTTAAAAATCAACCTTGGCACTGTTTCTGTCGGGAATCTGCATTTTCTTTGAGAATTGTTAATTTTAGTACAAGACTACCAAATTATGCTAATGTACAGGATGATCATTGATGTCTGAAAGTTTTAGCAGTATTGAGTGGTTTAACCGAACGTAACCTCAGTACAGTTATTCCCATCGTCGTTTATTGTTGTCAGCCTCTAAATTTATAGCATCGATTACTGAATATGAAATTACAAGACTTCCTAGGAACCGAACAACGTTATGATATAAAAGCAATCGCTAATGATGAGGAATTAACTCGTCAAATTCAAGTTATTTTAATTAATTTGAGTTTGCTTGATCCGCCAGCCGATGGCAACTTTGGCTCCAAATCCACCGCAGCCCTCCATCGATTTCAAACCTTAACGGACTGTGGAGAACCTGGATTTTTAGGGGTGAAAACTGCCGAAAAACTAATTGAAACCAAGCCAGAACAAATTCAAACCGATGTTCTTATCCTTAAAATTACGAAAGAAACGATTTTAAAAATGAGACCCGTTGCCTCTTCTCAATTGAGTGATAGTGAAAAGCAAGGAATTAAACCGGGTCAAGAATTTAAACTATTAGCTTATGAACCGTTACGGGGTCATATTCGAGTTGCTTTTCGCGGTAATGAATTTGGAGAACAATCGGTATGGTATGTATTTGATCAACACGCCGAAATTTATCAAGGGAAAAATTTTGTTTACCCTAAACGTCGCCCTCCCAGCGTCAAACTCGCTAACTTTCCCTATCGTTCTCAATTGGATAACTTTTATAATCCTACAGGGTCTTGTAATGTCACATCCATTGCCATGTGCTTGCAATATTTAGGAGTGCGTCGGCGTACCAGTGGCGGTCAATATGAAGATGAACTTTATGAATATGCCTTACAAAAAGGTTATAGTCGTTGGAGTCCCTATGATTTAGCTAAAATTGTTAAAGATTATGGGGCAAAAGATTACTTTTCAGAACGAGCGACTATCGAGGAATTACAAGACTGGTTAGCTGAAGGAAAACCCGCCGTACTTCATGGTTATTTTACAGCTTTTGGTCATATTATGCCTGTAGTCGGTTATAACGAAAAAGGGTTACTGGTACATGACCCTTATGGAGAATGGTTTGCAACCGGATATCGCACGGATTTAAGTGGCGCTTATTTATGCTATTCCTACCATTTAATCCGTCGAGTTTGTATGCCTGATGGAGATTTTTGGGTACATTTTATTAGTGTTTAATTAGGATAATGATCTGACTGGATATTCTAGGGAGCGGGAACGCTCCCCGTACTACAATGTTAGTCACTCTTAGCTATAGCAAGTCTAAATCGGTTGTAATCACCTCTATGACTCAAACCCTTACCGTAGGGGCAATTCATGAATTGCCCCTACGGTAAATCAAATAGGATTGCTATAGAATAGAGGGCTAAAGCCCAATAACGGGTGTTGATTTACGATCTTCGCAGCTTACCGTAGGTTACGGCTTAAAAAAGTTGGCAAAAATTGATGTTATTGGTTATAGCGCTACGATCAAGGGAACTGCGATTGACTGGGAACAGCTTAACAGTAAGAACTGAAAAGGTTTGCTGGATTCAGAAATGTCCTAACTGTAATGCGTCGCGCTATAGTAACACAATTAGAGTAAGTAATTAAATGAGGCGTGAACACCTCACTACAAAAGTTTCACGCCTAGTTATGAGAGAATTAACCTAAGTTTAAATCGGTGACAGCCCCCACACTACTTGATGACACTAACTTGGCATATTTGGCTAAAATTCCTTTAGTATAACGGGGTTTTGGAGCTTGCCAAACTTGACGACGTTGGGCTAATTCTTCATCGGAAATATTGACTTGCAGTAACCGTTGATAGGCATCAATGGTAATACTATCTCCCTCTTGAACTAAGGCAATATTACCGCCAACTGCCGCTTCTGGAGCAACGTGACCAACCACCATTCCGTAGGTTCCCCCAGAGAAACGACCATCGGTAATTAATCCGACTTTATCACCTAAACCTGCCCCAATAATTGCCGAAGTTGGTGCTAACATTTCTCGCATTCCTGGGCCCCCTTTCGGCCCTTCATACCGAATCACAATCACATCGCCCGCGTTAATTTTTCCGGCTAAAATGGCATCCAAACATTCTTCTTCGGATTCAAAAACCCGTGCTGGGCCAGTAATAACCGGATTTTTAACCCCTGTAATTTTAGCAACGGAACCTTCTAAGGCTAAATTGCCTTTTAAAATGGCTAAATGTCCCTGAGCATACATCGGATTATTCCAAGGACGAATTACATCTTGGTCAGGACTGGGTTCAGAGGGAACATCGGCTAATTGTTCGGCTACGGTTTTTCCAGTTATGGTTAAGGCATCCCCATGAATTAAGCCTTTTTCTAATAGCATTTTCATGACTAACGGAATACCGCCGGCTTTATGTAAATCTGTGGCAACATATTGACCACTGGGTTTTAAATCACATAAAACCGGAACTTTAGCGCGAATTTCTTCAAAATCATCAATGGTTAATTCAACCCCAATGGCATTAGCAATGGCTAATAAATGTAAAACAGAATTGGTTGAACCGCCCACCGCCATAATTACAGCGATCGCATTTTCAAAGGCTTTTCGGGTTAGAATTTGACGAGGAAGAATGCGGTTTTTAATGGCTTCTCGTAACACATAAGCTGACTTTTCTGTACTTTCGGCTTTTTCCTCATCTTCTGCCGCCATGGTTGAGGAATACATTAAACTCATCCCCATCGCTTCAATAGCAGAAGACATGGTATTTGCGGTGTACATTCCCCCACAGGAACCCGCCCCTGGACAGGCGCGACGTTCGACTTCAATTAATTCGGTTTCATCTATTTTTCCTGCACTATATTCTCCGACGGCTTCAAAAGCGCTAACAACGGTTAAATCTTTACCCTTATAATGTCCAGGTTTAATCGTTCCACCATACACAAATATCGAAGGAATATTCATACGAGCAATGGCAATCATCGCTCCTGGCATATTTTTATCACAACCCCCAATGGCTAAAACCGCATCCATACTTTGAGCGTTACAAGCAGTTTCAATGGAGTCTGCAATCACTTCTCGTGAAACTAAGGAATATTTCATCCCCTCAGTGCCCATAGAAATGCCATCACTAACGGTAATGGTTCCGAACATTTGTGGCATTGCTCCGGCTTGTTTGAGGGCGGCTTCTGCTCTTAATGCGAGGGTGTTAATCCCCATATTGCAGGGGGTGATGGTGCTGTAACCATTGGCAATTCCAACGATGGGTTTGGTAAAATCTTGATCTCCAAATCCCACCGCCCGTAACATAGCACGGTTGGGGGTGCGTTGAGTTCCCTGGGTAATTGTTTGACTTCTAAAGTTATCGGACATGGATAGTTCCTCGGACTTGTGGGTTGTGTTCCAACGGTTCAACGACGTTTTTTGTAGCGTTGTTCCTCGTTGTAAACCCGTTTTTGATCTCGTTATTATTGTCTCAGAAAACGGCATCAATTATCAAGTATTTTATAAATTGACGTGATTGGCTCAGTGATCCATTGATGAATTTTTATCCTGAATATGCCCAAATTTCTATTATTATTCCGGTTTTAAATGAAGCCGACAATATTGAATCGGTGATTAATCAAATTCAAAAGACAGAAAATATCGAGATCATTATTGTTGATGGAGGAAGTCAAGATCATACGGTCGAGATTGCCCAAAGTTTAGGGGTGAAAGTGATTGTTACCCAACGGGGGCGAGCGCTACAAATGAATGCAGGGGCAAAGATAGCAACGGGGGAGATTTTATTATTTTTGCATGGGGATACTCAATTACCCACAGAATTTGAAAAAGACGTGAGAAAAATCTGGATTAATGATAACATAATTGCCGGAGCATTTCAATTAAAAATTGATAATTCTCAATGGAGTTTAAGGTTAATTGAAAAAACAGTATTCTGGCGTTCAAAATATTTACAAATGCCCTACGGAGATCAAGCTATTTTTATTAAAGCTTCTACCTTTTGGCAAGTGGGAGGATTTCCTGAACAACCGATTATGGAAGATTTTGAATTCATCCGTCGTTTAAATCGTTTAGGGAAAATTGAGATTTTGTCTAGTTCAGTAATCACATCAGGACGACGGTGGCAAAAATTAGGAGTGTTCAAAACAACGTTAATTAATCAATTCGTTGTTTTCGGATATTATTTAGGAATTTCCCCGATCAAATTATCTCAATGGTATCGTAAATTTTAGGATATTTTCAATCAATTAATGACTTTCCCTTCCGTTCAATCGAAAGGGGCTGGGAAGTTAGGTTTTAAAATTAAGACAACAGAGATAAGAAATTAGTTCGACCATCCAATTGATTCAAATCAACGTTTTGTAGGAACCCGATGAGATCATTTTCAACCGACAGATTTTGAACAAATATTCCCACCCCTGTCCCTAAATTTTCTAACGTCATATTGGTGGTTTCAAAGGGAAGATTACCATGAATCTTAATAAAATCTTTCTGGGGATTAAAATCTGTAATCAAAGCAAAATCGGCATCTCCACCGCCATTATAAAAGGCTTGAGCTTGATTTCCTAAATAAAAGAAATCCGAACCTTGTCCACCTGAGAAAGTGTCAATTTCTCCCTGTCCTGGGTTAGGAGAATCAGGATTAACACCCAATAAAATATCAACGCCACTATCTCCAAATATCACATCATTGCCGTTATTTCTAGAGAGAATATCATCCTCTGACCCACCAAAAAGACTATCGTTTCCTTCTCCCCCATCTAAAACATCTTTTCCGGTATGTCCAGACAGAATATCATCTCCATTCAAACCGTTGATAAAATCCTGTTCACCTAAATCCGATATTGTATCCTTTTCTAAGGTTCCAACTAAATTATCAATGGCAGAAGATCCCTGGATAATTGACATAATTGCCCCCTATTAAAAAGTAGAAATGGTGTAAATATTGAATCTTTTTCTACTTTCTCTGATTAATTTTTGATTGTCGATAGGAATTAGTTCAGGATTTGAGTTCAGGAACCTAGAAACCCACAAAGATAGAATTGGGTGAAAAAAGATAGGAAAGTTAAGAATAAGATGAAATTCAGAAGGAATTAGTTAAGATGACATCAGATACTAGATTGAGTTTCCATCCTGGTTTTTCATTTCATCCCCAAGCATTGTTCCTGGCTCAATCTTGCAAATGGACTTACCTAGGAAAAGCCTTAAAGCCTTAACTAACCCTTACTTAGTTAACTTACGTCTAGCTCTACTAGACACTTGATAGCTTATATGGTTTATTAAAAATCAGCCCTAACCCAGTTATCAAGTTAATGAATAGCAATCTAGCTATAGTGCTACGCGCTCTTAGAACAGGGAAAAGCTTAACTGGAAACAGTATGCTGTGAAAGGGTTTGAGAATTTAGAATTGTCCTAACTGTAATGCGTAGCACTATAAATCTTTGTTCAAGGTTGTAGACTAAACTTAATAGGATTGAATTTATGACATCTGAAAATACAATTCCCGAAAGTATAACGAACAATACAGATACCTACCAGAAGATTAGCCCGGATTTTGAACAGCAATTATCTGATCCACAACAAAGTATAGTTACTGATTACAGTGCTAATAGCGATATAATGTTAATTGCTTTCGGTGGAATGAACAGTCGTATGGGTATGCCGCCATTTGAGTTTTTTCGGCTGGCTCAAGATTACCCGATAAAAAAAATTTTTTTACGGGATTTAAGACAATCTTGGTATCAAAAAGGTTTACCTCAAATCGGAGGAAATGCTAATGCAATATTAAAATATCTAAAAGCAGAAATTAATCAACTAAAACCGCAAAAAATTGTGATTACAGGTAGTTCTGCTGGGGGATTTGCAGCATTGTTATTTGGTTATTTATTGGAAGTTGACATCGTATTGAGTTTTGCTCCCCAAACCTTTATTGATACCCATACCTGTTTTATTGTAGGAGATAATCGGTATCGTCCGCCAATCATTAAACTGTATCAATATCCCCATGGAATTCGCAAATACTATAACTTAAGCAAATTTTTTCAGGTCAAGCACAACTTAAAAACCAAGTTTCATATTTACTTTGATGAAAATTATCTTTTAGATAAACGTCATGCCCATAGCTTGAAAAATCATCGAAATGTGATTTTACATCCCTATCAAGAGGGGGGGCATGGATTGATCAGGTTATTAAAAGAAAGAGGTGAATTACAACAAATATTATTGGATGCTTTGAGTGTTTGAACCTGATTTATTAACTCACAACTCAACTGATGCAGCAAACCGAGAAGGTAAAAGATTTTTCTTTGTCTTCCCTGTTAAGCTGTTTCCTGGTATTGATAAATTAAGGAATAAGGGATGCGAAATTGCCCTACCCATCCCTTACAAGACTGTTTTTGTCAGCCTACTGGGTTTATCATTCCCAATTTCATCCCAGAGATATCATCTCGGTGAAAATTCGACTAGGGGCATAAAGAGCGATCGCTGTCCTTAACCTCAATATTAGTTCGCAAATAATCCTTAACCCAATCACAAGCATACTGTAATAAATCTACGTTCAAAACATGCTCCATATTCCATAAAATCACCCTATTATCATCACTGGCTGAAGCCAAGGTTTTACCATCTTGACTAAAAGCAATAGACCGAATAGCAGAAGCATAACCTTCTAGGGTAACTAATAATGTGCCATCGAGCTGACGGGGTGACAAGAGAGCTAAAAGCTAGACTGAATCAACATTATAGCTCTCTGACCCTTCTGAAAAAAAGGCAGCTTATTGCACTTGGTTCTCATGAGTTGTTGAGCCAAATCCGTCCAAATTTCCATTGCAGCGATCCATAAAAGTCCATATTGTCCTATCCAAAAGTTACTATGGCGTTTGCAAACTCGTCCTAATTCTTGGAGGCGATTGATATATTTTTGTTGGCCAAGTTGTTTGATTTTTAACCCTTGTAAGGCTGTTATAGTATAAGCGATTGCTATTAATAAAACAAGACGGGTTAAGCGTTCAACAGATGCTTTAGAACCTTCAAGATTATAACCCCCACTCTTACAATCTTTGAACATCGCTTCAATTCCACTCCTGGCTTTATAGGCAGCTAGAGTTTCTTCCAAACTGCCCAAATTTGTTAAGATGTACCAAGGTTCATCTAAGTTTCTGTTTTTATATTTTCGCTTCCAGTAACAGGCGATCGCTACTTTCCCAAACCCCTTACTTTTAGTGACTTTAACTCCTGTTAAAAATCTTTTCATTCCGGGCGATAAATCGAGGGAGTTTAATTGTTGAAAATCTTCTCCTTTTACCTGAATGTAGGTATCAGCTTTTTGACGAAAAGCAAAAGCTACACCTTGGGCTTGCAGCCATTTGGCGAATTCCACACTATGAAATTCGCGGTCTCCAACCACCACATAATCATAGCCTTTCAACATTCGGATAACTGGACGCAGTAACCCTTGTTGTTCTTCTAAGTTACTACATCCTCGTTTGTCTAAAAAATTCCAATAAATCGGCCAGGCTCTTTTCGCCCAAATCACACTGACAACAAACAAATTATAGTCTTTCCATTGGGTTCTATCTAGGCTGACAAATAGACGTTGATCTTTACAAAAATGAGTTTTGATCAGATGCTCAATTATCGGCAACCACAGGGACGCTACACTTAATTGGGGAAACTTCAGGAATCTCTGTAAATAACGACGACGGCTTTCATAAAGTATCGGTTGGGGAAACACCGCAGCCAATCTTTCTATCCTGACTTGTTTATGAAATTGTAATAGCCCTATCAATAACTGAAGTGTCAGGAATTGACGAGAATTTAATCGACTTGCCAAGTGCGTCTGATAAAATTGAGGTAACATTTTCAATTTAACGGTCTTGTTCACTATTGAGACCGTTCTTTTTTTACCACACCTGGCTCTCATTCCCAACCCAAGAGGGCTTTAGCCCTCTTGTCACCCCGTCAGGTCTAAAATCCCAGATTTATGTCCTGACAAACGGTTATATTCTTCGACTCCATAAACGGCTCGTCTCAGGGCTGAATTGACTTGATTTTGGGTGGTGATATCTACATTTTCTAGCTGTTTGAGTTTTTGTTGGGATCGAATAGCTTCGAGCAGAGCATCAAACTTTTGATTAGAGGCAAAAAGTCCTTTAGAAGAGGATGCAAGAGCTTGAATTTCGCTGATTTTAGCTAGCTGATATTGTTGGTGAACTGCTATACTTAATATACCGACGAGGACTAAGGCAAAACTGACTAAAACCAGCAAAATTCTTTGGTGCTGGGTACTGTTTTTTTCCTGAATGAGTCTTTTCTGTTGTTCGACTAATTTGGCTTCAATGGCTTTGGCTCTTTCTGCTTCTAAAGCTAATTGTACTTCTTGGCGATCACAGTCTTGACTAGCGGCTAAAAATTGATAATCTAAATCGCTTAAACTTTTTCCTAAAGCCCAGTTTTGGGAATCTTTTAACGCCTGTCCTCTTAATAAACGAGATTCATCCTGTTGACCCGACGCAATCCAAGCGTCAAAGGTTTGGGAATAGGGACGTAGTTGGGCTAACTGTTGTTGTACCCAGCCTAAATTAAAGACTTCTTGATAAATTAAGTTTCTGACTTTTAAATATCCCTGAGATTTAATTATTAAACCCGATAAAAATAATTCGATTTGCTCCCGACTATCATTGGCTTTAACTTCAGTTCCTTGTAGAATTTTTTGATAAACACCTAGCAGCCTTCCGGCATTTTTAGAGTTATGAATTAGCCGATCTCGGATGGTTCTGAGGTGTTCCGGTTCGTCTTGGGATTCCCATTTTTCAATAATTTGCGATCGCACAATTTTTTTGATCCAGAGCGTCGAGCTATTTTGAACCCTAAAATCTGACTTTTGAGCGTAATTTAATAGTAATAAATTTAATACCTTTTGAGTTAAAAACGGCTGTCCGTTTGTCCAGTTTAAAACCTCTTCAAGAATCACTTTAGGCTGTTCAAAAACTCCGATTAATCCTTCGGCTAACAAAGTCGCTTCTTCTAAGGTAAATCCCGTTAAATTAATAGCGGTTCCAATGTTAAACGGGGTGCGGGTTTTATCAGTTATTAAATCCGGGGGAGCCGCCACACCAAATAAGGCAAAGGTTAAACGTTGATATTCAGGATGAACTGCCCGTTGATTATAGCAGGAGCGAATCAGAGCAAAAAAGTCATCGATGGGAAAATTTAAACTCAGAATACTATCAATTTCATCAATAAAAATACAAAGATTTTGTTCAGGAAATTGCTCAATTAATAAAAATTTAAAAAATTCATTTAATTTTTGAACTAAAGAAATCCCCTCTTGTTCTTGCCACCAGGTTTTAAAATTCAGTTGGCCAAAACACCCAAATCCTCGCAATAAATCCATCATCATTCCTTTATACCATTGTATCGGTGTGGTGTCTTGGCTGCCGATTTGGGTCATATCGACAACAGCACAACAATATCCTTCGGTTTCAAGTTGATGTTTGGTTCTGACTAATAAAGAGGATTTCCCCATTTGTCGGGAATTAAACACATAGCAAAATTCTCCGGCTTTCAAGGCATTATAGAGTTGGTGGTCACTGGAACGAACCACATAAGTAGGGTCATTATTATGTAAACTTCCACCGACCTGATATTGAGTTAACATTTGGGGCTTTTATGTCTTAATTCAATTTAAGGACATAAAGAGCGAGTGCGCAGTGTTCCGTTAGGCGTATCGCTCTTTTCAACTTTAATATTTGTTCCCGTCTGATCTCGCACTCAATTGCAAGCATACTCTAGTTTTTTTAAATTCCGAATTTTCTCTAAATCCCATAATATAACGGTGCGATCGTCGCTACCAGAAATGATCAAATTACCATCCATCATCACTGGCAGAAGCCGCCATCAGTCCCTCACTTCTGAAGGCAATATCCCGAACCAACCCATTGTGTTTGCTTAATGTTTTCAGAAAAGTTCCGTCGGTTTGCCAAATTTTGACGGCATTATCATTACCACCAGTCGCAATAAATTCACCCGGATCGCTACAATCGACACCAAAGATTACATGATCTGTGGAAAAAGAGGAATTTAAAAGTTTTTTCGGAAATTTTAAGAAAGGGGAATTAAAAATCTGCTATAAACATAAAAAATACTTGTTGTCATCGACTTCAATATTCGTTTGTAAATAATCGGCTACCCAATCACAAGCATCATCAATTTCATTGAGGGTTTGAATTTTTTTTAAATCCCAAAGAATCAGTGTGCCATCATCTCCACCCGATACTAAAAATTTGCCATCAGCAGTAAACGTAAGACTAATAACTGTTCCTTGATGTCCGGGTAAAGTCTTGAGTAATTCTCCCTTTAAACTCCATAATTTGATTGTATTATCATAACCCCCAGTGGCAAGGGTTTGACCATCAGGACTAAAGGCAACTCGTGTTAAACCTTGACTATCTGTTTGAATAGTTTTGAGTAAGGTTCCATCGGTTTTCCAAAAGCTGAGAGTGTCATCCCGGCTAACAGAAACGAGGAGATTTGTTTGAGGACTAAACGCAACACCCCAGACGGCGCCTTCATGACTGATCAGTGTTTTGATCAGCTTGCCATCGGGTGTCCAAAGTTTAACAGTGCCATCTTCACTAGCTGAAGCCAAAAGTTGACCATCCCGACTAAATGCTAATTTCCAAATTCTTTCTTGGTGAGCATTAATTGTATATAGTAATTTGCCTTCAAAATTCCAGATTTTGATGGTATTGTCATCTGACCCAGACACAATAGTTTTGCCATCAGGAGCGATCGCAACTGCATAAATGGCTGCCCGATGCCCGGTTAAAGTTTTTAACAGTTTAAGGTGGGATTGATTGTCCTTTTCTAAACTCAAGATTTCAATATTTCCTTGATCAGTTCCTGCTACTAAAATCGGTCGATTTGGGCTGAAATCTACACTTCTAAAACTGTATTCTTTAAATTCTAAAGTTTGTAAAAGTAAGCCATTCGTTTGCCATAAATTTAGCTGTTTATCTGCACTAACACTAGCAATTAATGTTCCATCTGCATGAGTTGTTAGATCCCAAATTGTACTTTGATGACGGTAAAGAGGTTTTAATAAATATTGATTCCGTTGCCAAAGTTTGACTGTACCATCGTCGCTGGCGGAAGCCACCATTAAACCATCGGAACTCATGGCTACATCTCGAATGACGGCCCGATGACGCTTTAAGTTTCTAATAAATGTGCCGTCTATTTTCCAAATTTTAACTTGATTATCGGTACCACTGGTGGCAATATATTGACCGTGGCAATCAACTCCTAGCATGGGATGGGTTCCTAAAAGTGTTCTGACCAGCGTTCCGTCAGTTTTCCACAGTTTAGCGGTGTTATCACTACTAACTGAAACCAATGAATTTGAGGAAGCACAAAAAGCTAAATCCCAAATAGCATTTTGATGTCCTGTTAGGGTTTTGAGTAACTTGCCATTGAGATTCCAAAGTTTAATGGTTTTATCCGTTCCGGCGGAAGCAATCATTTGGCTATCGGGAGTAAATACAACGTTCCAAACCGCTAATTGATGTCCGATTAATGTTTTCCAAAGTGTGCCATCAACTCGCCATAATTTTACAGTTTTATCACCACTGGCTGAGGCAATCCATTGACCATCAGGACTAAAGGTGACTCCCCAAATTGGGGTTTGATGAGCTTGAATAATTTTGACTAAAGTGCCATCAATCTGCCAAATTTTTAGCATCCCATCTAAGCTGGCTGAAACAATCAGGCGACCGTCTGGACTGAAGGCTACTCGATGAACGGTTGCTGTATGTTTTAAGGTTTTTAATAAGGTGCCATCTCGTTTCCAAAGTTGAACGGTTTTATCGTTACTAGCTGTGGCAATGAATTGATTATCAGGACTAATATCAACACTTAATACACTGCCTTTATGACCGATTAAACGGTTAAATTCATTGTTATAATAAACGGTTTGCCTCAAGGCAATTTCTACTTCTTTTGTTACTTTTTGATCAACCTTTGCTAAAGTTTCTAATTTTCGTTTAGCTTTAATCGCATCAATCATCGAATCTAATTGATGATCAGAGGCAAATAAACCTTTTGACGAAGAAGCTAAGGCTTTAATCTCGTTAATTTTTGCTTCTTTGTATTGTTGAAATGCAAATAATCCTAAACCACAAGCCACGAGAAATCCTAGACTGATAGTGCCTAATAATAAACGTTGTAATTGAGTGGTTTTTTGTTGTTGTAATAATCGTTGGTGTTGGTCTGCTAGTTGAATTTTAATGGCTTTAGCACGTTCAGTTTCTAAGGTTAATTGTAGTTCTTTTCGTTCTAATTCAACGGAAGTGGCAATAAATTGATAATCTAAACTGCTTAAGTTTTTTCCCTGTGACCAAATCTGAGCATCTTGTAAGGCTTTTCCTCTTAATAACCGAGATTCATCTTGTTGACCGGAAAGTAGCCAAGCTTCAAAGGTTTGGGAATAGGGGCGTAATTTTTCTAATTGTTCTTCAACCCAACTTAAATTAAAGATTTCTTGATAAATTCGATTTTTAACTTTTAAAGTTCCATCGTTTTTAATCACTAAACCTGATAATAAGAGTTCGACTTGTTCAGGACTACCATCACTAATAACTTCAGATCCTTGTAAGATTTGTTGATAAATTATGAGTAATCGAGGCACACATTCCTGATGTTTAAAAATGCGGTTTTGAATGGTTCGGAAATGTTCCGGTTCGTCATGGGATTCCCATTTTTCAATAATTTGTGTTCGCACGATGTTTTGAATCCAAAATACTGAATTATGGGCATAAAAGTCAGCTTGACAGTTAAATTGATTAATATTTAAAACCGATAATCTTAGCAATTTTTGAGTTAAAAAAGGTTGTCCATTTGTCCAAGTTAAGATTTCTTTTAGAATGTCTTTAGGGTGTTGAAAAATTCCGGTTAATCCTTCAGCTAAAGGTGTCGCTTCTTCTAAAGTAAACCCGGTTAAATTAATGGCTGTACCAATATTAAAAGGGGTGCGGGTTTTATCGGCGATTAAATTAGAAGGGGTTGCTACACCGCATAAGGCAAAGGTTAAGCGTTTATATTCAGGATGAATTGCTCGTTGATTATAGCAAGCTCGAATGAAGGAAAAAAAATCATCTAAGGGAAAGTTTAAACTGAGAATACTATCAATTTCATCAATAAAAATACAAAGATTGTCTTGGGGAAATAGATTCAATAATAATTCTTGGATAAATTGACTAAATTTTAATAATAAAGACTGTTCTTCTTGTTGCTGCCACCACGCTTTAAAGTTGAGTTTTTCAAGACACCTAAATCCTCTCAATAAATCTATCATTATCCCTTTATACCATTGTAATGCCGTGGTTTCTTGGCTACCAATATGGGTCATATCCACAATTGCACAACGATATCCCTCTGCTTCAAGTTGATGTTTAGCTCGGATTAATAATGAAGATTTTCCCATTTGTCGGGAATTAAAAATATAACAAAATTCTCCAGATTTTAAGGCGTTATACAGTTGATGATCACAGGAACGTACCACATAAGTCGGATCATTATTATGTAAACTACCACCAACTTGATAGGGAGTAAGCATTCTCGGTTTTAGTGATGTATACGCAGGAAAAGGCAACAAGACTCTAGCTTTAAGCATTAGTTTTTGTCAAACACTGTCATGAAAGTGACTGCTATAAATTCCACAGGGGAAGTTAGCCTGATGACAGATCCTTGATCTCTATTTTAGAGTTCTGTGGTCGTTTAGATTCTTAAAGTTTCTATTTTTGATAAAATAACATTAGGCTGAGTGTGAAGGTTTAGTGTTTTTCCATGAATCACAGTTTAATTGCAGAAGCAGAAGCTTTATTACAACAATCGATTCGATTTTATAATGGTAAACCGGTGGGAACTGTTGCCGCAACAGAAAAGGTATTAGTCGAAGAACAACTCAATTATAATGAATGTTTCATCAGAGATTTCTTTCCCTGCGGATTAGCATTTTTAATGCAGGGAAAACGAGAAATTGTTAGAAATTTTTTAGAGGTGACTTTAGGTTTACAATTAGATTGGGAAAGTTCCATTTCAGGAGAAGGATTATTTGCAGAAGTTCGGCAAGATCTTTTAAGCCAAGATCCGCAAAATGGCGAATGGGTTAGACCTGGACAGGGATTAATGCCTGCTAGTTTTTTAGTGATTAATCAACAGGAAATTAAAGCGGATTTTGGTCAACGCGCTATTGGTCGGGTCACTCCCGTTGATTCAGGATTATGGTGGATTTTTCTATTAAAAATCTATGAAAAAGCTTGTGATCAAGCGAATGTTCCTGAAGAAAAAATTGCCCATCGTCCTGAATTTCAACGGGGAATTCAATTATTATTAGACTTGTGTTTGGCTAAACGCTTTGATATGACTCCAACCTTGTTGGTTCCTGAAGGAGCTTTTATGATAGATCGACGCATGGGAGTTTATGGCAATCCGATTGAAATTCAAGCGTTATTTTATATTGCTTTAAAAGCCGGATTAGAATTATTAAATGCTGAAGCTATTCAAGCCTTAGATATCGAAAATCGTTTACATCGGTTAATTAAATATATCCGACATCACTATTGGTTAGATCCGGCTTTATTGCGTCGAGTGTATCGCTACCAAACCGAAGAATTTGGAGAAACGGCTTTAAATAAATTTAATATTTATGCGAATACGGTTCCCGGTTGGGTGTTACGATGGTTGGATCGCAAAGGCGGTTATTTAGTCGGAAATGTAGGGGTTGGTTGGATCGATTTTCGGTTCTTTACTCAAGGCAATTTATTATCCATTATTAGTTCCTTAACAACCCAGAAACAATCTCAAGCTATTTTAACTTTAATTGAGCAACAATGGTCAAATTTAATCGGAGAAATGCCACTCAAAATTTGTTATCCGGCTGTCATGGGGCGAGATTGGGAAATTATTACAGGATGCGATCCCAAAAATGTACCTTGGTCATATCATAATGGGGGAAATTGGCCTGTTTTAATGTGGTCATTAACCGCCGCGTCAATTAAAATGGGTCAGGAAGCAATCGCGAATCATGCTATCACCATCGCTGAAAAATATTTAGCTGATGATGAATGGCCAGAATATTATGATGATGAAGATGGAAAAATCATTGGTCGTCAAGCTAGATTGTATCAAACTTGGACAATTTCTGGCTATTTAGTTTCCCAATATTTACTGAAAAATCCTCATCATTTAAACTTAATTGAATTTTCATCTCCATCTGATGATTAATCACCCTTTTATTTTGAGGTAAAAAATCATTAGACGAATGCCAACTAATCCGCTATGATAGACCCAACCCTACAGCTTGGACAGGTCACAGCCATTATGACTTCAAACCCCCAACTGTTTGTTTGACTTCCCTTTTGGACTCAATTATGAAAGCACAAACTTATGATCGGATTAAAACGTTAGTGGATATTCCCGCAAATTTCGGAAAATCCATGATTCCGAAAGGAACAATTGGAACAGTCATTGAATGTTATGAACGTCCCAAAGAAGGGTATGCAGTTGACCTGACGATTTTAAGTGAAACGGGAGAACCAGGTTTTGAATATGAAAATGTAATTCTCTATCCTGAACAATTTTCTATCGTCAGTGATACACCGGAAATGGGGAATTTTATTTCTGTTTTTGGTGATATTAATTATGAAGTTCCTCAAGTGGTTCATGAAGAATCTAAACCCTCAGAATCTCAAGATAATCAAGCTGAACAACAGCAATCCTAAAGGAATTTAAAACCGGGTTTCTCAAGATTTTAGATAGAAAATAGCTGAACAAGGAGAAACCCGAATTATTAAACTTGAATTCAACCTTTTGAATAACTACTAATTCGACTATGAAACGGATATTAAAATGGGGTTTTGGTTTATTTTTAATCGGTTTAATTTTAGCGATCGCCCCCCGCAGTTTAGGAGTATTTGAACCGGAATTTAACTTAAGAATTCTCCACACAAATGATCACCATGCTCATTTAGAACCCATCACGAGTAAGGAAACTCAATTAGGAGGAATTGCTCAACGCAAAACCTTAATTGATCGCTTAAAAGCCGAAAACCCTAAAGAAACCCTTCTTTTAGATGCGGGTGATATTTTTCAGGGAACCTTATATTTTAATTTCTATTTGGGTCAAGCAGATTTACCGTTTTATAATCAGATGAATTATCAAGTCGGAACCCTGGGAAACCATGAATTTGATCGCGGACAAACCGTGTTAGCTGATTTTATTAAAAAAGCTCAATTTCCTCTAGTTTCTGCTAATCTAAAAATAGCCGATTTTTCCCCCTTAAAAGGTTTAGTTAAACCTTGGTCTATTGTATCAGTGAATGGTGAAAAAATAGGGATTTTTGGCTTAACAACCGAAGACACCGCTAAAATGTCAAGTCCAGGGGAAGGGATCACCTTTATCAATTCAGTGGAAGCGGCAAAACAAGCAGTTACAGACTTAAAAAAACAAGGCATTAATAAAATTATTGGTTTGACTCATATTGGGTTTGAATCAGATTTGAACTTAGCCAAAACTATCGATGATATTGATATTATTATCGGTGGACATACCCACACTCCCTTGGGTTCGATGCCGAATGCAACACAACCTTATCCCGTTGTAGAAACCACACCCAATGGCAAAACCGTTTTAGTGGTGACAGACTGGGAATGGGGGAAATATTTAGGAGATTTAAAGGTTAAATTTAACGCCAATGGAGAAGTTATTTCTTGGCAAGGTTTACCCCATGCAATTGACAATACAATTCCACCGGATAGTCGTTTTTCTCAACAATTAGAAGCGTTGGCAGCCCCATTAAATACCTTACGTCAAACCATTATTGGCAAAACCAATATTCTTTTAGAGGGAAGTCGGGATAAAGTTCGCACCCAAGAAACCAATTTAGGAAACTTAATCGCGGACGCTGC
This sequence comes from Planktothrix sp., assembly GCF_046067725.1. Taxonomy (NCBI): domain Bacteria; kingdom Bacillati; phylum Cyanobacteriota; class Cyanophyceae; order Oscillatoriales; family Microcoleaceae; genus Planktothrix; species Planktothrix sp. The sequence continues at coordinate 12,894 of NZ_JBJUDF010000004.1, read as the reverse complement.
TTTAAATCAATTAAAATCCGATGGCGCACAAATTGCGATTTTAAATTCTGGCGGAATTCGTGCTAGTATTCCCCCCGGAAATATTAGTGTGAGTCAAGTGATTGAAGTGCTTCCCTTTGGCAATACCATTGGTCGTGTAGACTTAACGGGAGCACAAATTAAACAAGCCTTAGAACATGGGGTCAGCAAAGTTGAATTAGGAGAAGGGCAATTTCCCCAAGTAGCCGGATTACAATTCATTTATGATCCGAAAGCACCCATCGGTTCCCGTGTTATTTCAGTTTCAATTATTGAGCAAAACGGACAATCAAAACCTTTGAATTTAAACGCCACCTATCGCGTTGTTACGAATAGTTTTATGTTAAATGGTGGAGATGGTTATGAGATGATGAAAGCGGGAAAAAATTCGGTTGATACTGGGTTTTTGTTTGTGGATGCGGTGATTGATTATATTAAAAATCAATCGACTATTAATATACAATCTGGCGATCGCATTATTGCCAAATCATCAATTTAAGAGATAGAAATCCATTTCCGTAGAGACGTTCCATGGAACGTCTCTAGGGGAAAATCTCAGAATTATTGCAGGTATAGGAACCTCTAATCTGATTAACAATTGGTTTCACAAGCGCCAATACTCACCCAACTACTAGACCCATCTTTCCAATGTTCTTTTTTCCAAATTGGGGCGGTATGTTTTAAGGTATCAATAGCATATTGACAAGCTTCAAATGCTTCTCGACGATGGGGACAACCCACTGCAATTAAAACACTAATTTCGCCAATTTTTAAGCGGCCAATGCGATGATGAATCACGACACGAGTAACATCTGACCATTTTTGACGAATTTCTGTTGCAATGTTTTCAAACACTTTTAACGCCATCGGTTGATAAGCTTGATATTCTAAAGATTCCACAGGTTGACCGTTGGTTTGATTTCTCACCATTCCACTCATGACCACAATGGCACCATTTCTCGGATCATCGGCTAAAGCATAAATTTCCTCGACTAAAAGAGGGGCGATTGTGATAGAAAAACTATCTTGAAACTGAGGTTTATGTTCTAATAAATCTGTCGGCAAAGGATTAGAAACAATCATAACCTTAAACTCCTAAATTGATCAATAAATTTTAATAGAAAACGTTGAATCTTGGGAATTAAATTTCTCTAAATCGAAGCTTTATCTAACAATCGTTCAGCCTCCTGAGCATTGAGGGGTTTGGAAAAATAAAATCCTTGACCATATTGACATTGCAAGGATTTTAACTGATATAATTGCTCTTGGGATTCAATGCCTTCGGCGATCGCATCCATTCCTAAACTATGAGCTAAAGTGACAATAACCTTTACCAATTCGCGCTTATTTTCATCGAAGAACATTTGGCTCACAAAGGAGCGATCAATTTTTAAAATATCTACCGGGAATTGGTGTAAATATCCCAAAGAACAATATCCGGTTCCAAAGTCATCAATACAAAGTTTAATATTACGGTGTTTGAGTTCGTTTAACGTCGTAATTGCCAATTGAGGATCAGACATCAAGGCTGTTTCTGTAATTTCTAATTTTAATTCTCCTCCACTGACTTGAGTTTCATTCAAAATTCGATCAATTTTTTGACTTAAATCCGGCGTAAATTGTTGACTCGATAAATTAACACTCATTCTTAATCGAGGATGACCATTAAACTTTTGTTTCCATTGGTATAATTGACGGCACGCTTCTCGTAACACCCATTCCCCAATATCAACAATTAATCCCGCTTCTTCCGCAACGGGGATAAATTCAGCCGGAGAGATAAAACCTTCGTGGGGATGTTCCCACCGTAACAACGCTTCAAACCCAGAAATTTCATCTGTTTCTAAATCAATAATCGGTTGATAATGCAGTTGAAATTGATGACGTTCAATCGCCCAACGGAGATCAGTTTGTAATTGTAACCGTCTTAACGCATCGGTTCTCATGGTCGCATCAAACACGACATAACAGCCTTTTCCTTGCTGTTTGGCGCGATACATGGCGGTGTCTGCATCCCGCAAGACTTCCGAGGGTAAAAGGTATTCAGAGGAACTTTGAACAATACCAATACTGCTTCCGGTAAAGATTTGATTTCCTTCCAGATTAAACGGTTTTTTTAACACTTGTAAAACTCGTTCTGCAATTTCTTTAATTTCCTCTAAAGATTCGACATTTTCTAATAAAATTGTAAATTCATCGCCCCCTAATCGAGCTAAAATATCCCCATTTCTTAAGCACATTTTCAATCGTTGGGCAATGGAAATTAATAATTGATCGCCGCTTCCATGTCCCAAACTATCGTTAATAAACTTAAATCCATCTAAATCTAAAAATAAGACAGAAAAATGATAACCTTTTTGTTCTTGACATTGAAGGATAGCTTGTTTAAGATGTTCGACAAAGAAAGCTCGATTCCATAGATTAGTGAGGGAATCATGGGAAGCACTATAACGCAGTTTTTCTTCTGTTTCTTTAAAACTTGTAATCTCTACAATGGAACCTTCATAATATAAAATATGCTCTTTTTTACTATCTAAAATTGCTCTAATATTAGCCAAAATCCAAATCAAGCTATGATCAGATCGATAAACTTCAGCTTCAAAATTATTAATTTCATGGTCTTTATCGAGTAAATCCATCATTTGATAAAATTGCTGGTGATGAGCAAATACTTCTCGAATGAATGAATTAGTACCAATTAAACTATCGGGGGATGAATAGCCTAAAATCGTGGCAAAGGCGGGATTAACGCGAATATATTCTCCATCTCGGCTAATTTGAAAAATACCTTCGATAGCATTTTCAAAAATACTCCGATATTTAGCCTCCGCTTGTTTGCGTTGAAAGACAGTTCCTAACTGGGCACCAATCGAGGAAACTAAATTCAATAATCGTTGATCTTCGGGTTTATTGATGATGGTAAAAAAGACTAAAACTACTAAAACTTGGTGCTCAACCACAATGGGCAAACCAAATCCTGCTTTAAGTCCAAAAGGGATAGCAATATTTTTGCGGGGGAATTCCTCTTGTGATTCTTGTTCGAGATCAAAAATCCATTTCGGTTTTTGAGAAGAATAAATTTGTCCAATTAAACCTTGATTGGGTTGGAATATATACTGTTGACTCAGGCGTTGAAATTCTTCTAAATTGTCTACTCGATGATAACTAATCCGACTACATTCAAGATAGTTTTCCAGAGGATGGGGAACCCAAGCTTCTCCAAATTCCCAACCAATAGTTTCACAAACTAATCGCAATACCACTTCTAAAGCTGTGTCAAAATCATGAGCCGAACTCACTTCTTTTGTAATCCGTTGGAGCAGCAGTAATTCTTCTTCTGCACGTTTTCGTTCTGTAATATCTAACCCCGCACCGACAAAGTATTCATATTCATCGGTTTCTTCATTAAAAATTGCCCGACCATTCCATTCAACAATTAGTTCTTGACCGTCTTTGGTTAAAATTCGTTCTTCAGTGCGAATGGGTAAACGCCGCTGTATCATCAGTTCAAAAACCCAAGGTAAAGAATCGCCATTGCGACGGGGAACAAAGGTGGCTGTATAATCTGTTCCCTTAATTTCTTCTAGTTCATAACCAAGGGTTTTTAACATAATATCATTCATCAGTTGTACTTTTCCATCGGCATCTAAGAGAATCAAAAAGGCTGGATTTTCATTAAATATCGTTTGAGAAAAGTCTTTTTCTTTTTGTAACGCAACTTCGGCTTTTTTTCGTTCTAAGATTTCTGCTTGCATTTGATTCATAAGCGGACGAATCATAATCACAACATAACTAGCACCAATGGCAATGACTCCCATTAAAATACTCGCCGTCGTCCAGATTCCGGCATGAATTATCCCTGGATGGCGTTCGGTTTGATCGGAAGAAGAGACCAAAATCTGATCCTGGGTTTCTAACAAAATTGACTTTTTTTCTTCTTGTTTAAACCCAGGATAAAACGGAAATAAACTTGCTAGTGAAATTAATATCCCTATAATTAAGAATCCTAGAGCTGATCCTTTTAAAGCAAAGCTTGGAAGATTGGGTGTTTTTCTTTGCATTGTATTAATATAAGATGAAATTAAGGTTTTAATTCCCTGGAGGGGGCTGATTGTTACTATAGTATCAAGAGAATCGAGATTTTGGGGCTTAGAGGTTGTTGATTCTAATAATCTTTAAGTATAGATTAATCATTGAGTTAGATTTTGGCACAAGTACCAGTTCTATGTCATTTTTTTGCTATCAGATAGGATTCAGCTTAATAGAGATAAGAATTACAGTTAAGACATTTGTAAGGATTGGGGAAGTTCACAGTAGATTAACTACTTTGGAGTTGGCTTATTTTTTAAAACATTAACGATGGAATCTGCAACAAAATTTGATAAAATTGTTTCTCCAGGCTTGGTATAATGACAACAATTATCAATATAAACGGGTTCTTTGGCATTATCGAGAATAGAAACCCCATTAAAGAAATTAATTTGATTCGCTTTCAGTTCATCGGCTTGTTTTAATAAAAGCGGATATCCTTTTTTTATCGAATCTTTATAGGGGCTATCGTCACTGAATGCAACTTTCTTTTCCGCTTCGCTAAATACTCGTTGAGTCGGATAATATTGATTCGGTTGTAAAATATGAAAATAAGGAATATTATTCGCGGCTAAAACTTGATGAATTAAAATTGAGTTTTTCGCCCAATAATTGGTAATATTTTGGAAAATTTTATCATCAGGGAAAACCTGATCTTCCATATAAAAATAAATCACACTTTCAGAATTGCCATTATCATCATCCGGTTTCTGACGATATCGTTCAAAGCGACCAACATCTCGGCGATAGGTTTTAACTAATTCCTGAACATACAAAGACATCACCACATGACAGGACGCTAACGGACAATCTTTTAAGGTTTCTAAGGCATTTTTGATTTTAGGTTTAGTATCTTTTAGATTTAATAAAGCTTTTAGGGCTTTTGTAGAAAGACTGTTATTTGCTAAACCCGTTAAGGCTTGAACATGGGATGTACTAGGCATCGCAAAATCCAATTTACTTTGATTATTAAGATTAGATAGAGCAATTTCATTAAAGCCATCAATATTAATCACTAAATCAAATTCTTGACCTAAAGCTAACATATAATTTAAGGCGATTAACTGTTGGGGTTGCTTATAGCCTCCAATGGCTAAAGATAAAATAATTAATTCTTTCCCTTTAAATTGAGGGAGTTGTTGCAGCTTTTTCTCTAATATTTTATTTTGGATTTCATAAATTGAATAGTTAGATGCTACAGAACCGCCTAAAACCCCAACAATCACTTGATTAGGATTTGTTTTTTTGTACGGATAATCGTAGGGAGAAATAAACCCGTAATTATTATACTTAAATCCGGGTCTAAAATCGGGGCCAGGTTTTTGAATATATCCAAAATAGGGGTGTAATCGTTCAACAATCGATTCGCCAACGCGAACCCCTTCTAAGTTAATTCCTAAATCTTGTACATTTTCTGAACGTTCACGGGTATAGTAAAATTGTTGATGTTTAAAATAATAAAAAATTAAGGAACCAATTTCTAAAAAAACGAATAAAACGACTAAATTAATTAACCCTATTTTTACTCCTTCTTTAGCTTTATGTAAGAATTTAAAATTTTTCATACTAATGATAAAAATAAACTTTTTTGAAGGCAATACAGTAGATGATAGAGTAATTTTAACACAATTTCACGTTAATTTTATTTTTGAGACTTTGAAGATTGACTCATCAGTTGTTGGCAAACTTGATTGGCGATTAATTCACCAGCGAGGCGATTTCCCTCTCGATTCCAATGTCCGCCACAAGCTTCTGCATTTTTAAATCCATGTAAACAAACGCCTGTTTTTTCAGCTTCCTTTTGTAACGGTTCTGCGAGTCGCAAAACAGAGAATCCTTCTCGTTGACCCAGATCATAAATTCGTTGATCGGGATAAAAGATATCTTGAATTTGATGAGCCTGCATAAATTTTTGGCGTTTTTTTGGGTCAGGTTGAACTTGAAAGGAATCACTCACCATCACCACCATAAAATCTTTACCCTTGGTGGTAACTTCATTTTTGAGTAAAGTGACTAATTGTTCTGTAATTTTCCAAGCTTGTTTCCAGTTTTCATCAGGCGGTTCTTTATAAAAATTAATATCTGTTTGTTTGTAATCTTTTTCTAATTGGCGACGTTTAGATTCAATTTCAGCTTGGCGAACTAATTGTAAAATCCGAGAATTTGCAACTAATTCATAAGGTAATTGATCCAATTTTGAAAACATATAATAATCGCGCTCAAGACTGTTTGGGTTTAAATTTCTGAAGGATAAATCTTCTACAAGCTGACCATTCTTTTCCACAAAATAGGGACGTAAATGGTCATGCTCTAAAGGTCGATAATTATTTCTAATATCGTTACCCGGATAAAACCCTAAAATCACTAAATCCGGTGAAAATTTTTGGGCATGATGTCGCCACGTCATTAACTGTTGGGCTGTGCCATAACCTTGAACAGAAAAATTTAAAACTTCAACGGTTTTTCCCTTTAAAGCTGAACAACTTTTGAGTTGAGATTGCATAATGGAAGCGGCAGTTTTTTCTAACGGAACTTGCAACGCTTCCATAAAAGAATCACCTAAAATAGCAACTCGATAACTATTAGCCGGTTTTTCTAAAGTTCGTTCATAATCGCGCATTCCAAAAGCATTCATTTTTAATTCTGAAGTTTCTCCTTCCCCCGTCCAAACGGTTTTAGCATTGGGTCGAGGAGACCAACCCCGATAGGGATCTTTAACCGTATAAGCCAAGGCTTCCGAGTCGGGCGGTAGGGGTGGCGGATATTTAATTCCCGCAACTCGTAAGGCAATTTCACCAAAAATCACGGCTAAGATTAAACTACCAAAGATTAAGCTGGTATTAACTAATAATGATTTTAAATATTTCATAATTTGTTTTCAGTTTTACACAGTTGATTCACGATTAATTTAGCGGCTAACTGGTGTCCTTCTAAGTTCCAGTGTCCTCCACACAGCGTACCATTTTTTTCAAATCCATGTAAACAGATTTGATTTTCTTGCGCATAGGTTTGAAAAGTCGGAGCTAGATCTAATACGGGGAAATTATGACGTTTTCCTATATCTTTTAATCGTTCATTCGGATAATATAAATGATTGATTTGATTAGAAACTTGGAAAATTTTCCGGCTTTCTTCATCTTTATGAACTTGCATAGGTTCAGCAATCAACATTAATAAAAAATCTGATTTTTGCTCGTTCACTTCCTGATGAATTAGTTTCAGGAGATCTTCAGTAATTTGCCAAGCTTCTTTCCAGTCATCATCTTCAGGTTCTCGAAAGGTTGCTACACTTAATTGATTGGCGTGTTTGACTAAATTGTTTTTACGATATTCTAATTCTGCTTTTTTAGCAACTTGTAAAATTCGAGAATGATTAACTAACCAATCAGGAAGATGATCAACCGTTGTAATCAAATAGCGATTACTATAACTGAGTGTTAAGTTACGGAAGGAAAAATCCGGTTCTAATTGACCGTTATTATAAACAAAAAACGGTCGATAATAATTATTTTCTAAATTTCGAGAATTATCAATAACATCATTCCCAATAAAAAACGAGAGAATCACTAAATCAGAATTATATTTCTTGACTTTTTCTCGCCAGGTGATTAATTGTTGAGCAGTTCCATAGCCATCGACACCAAAATTGAGAACTTCAATGTTTTTTCCCTTAAATTTTGGACAGTTTCCCAAGGTTTTTTCTAACACTGAAGTGTAGTTTGCTTGAGCCGGAACTTGGGAAGCTAAGGTAAAAGAATCCCCTAAAATAGCAATGCGAAAGGTATTTTTAGGTTTAGAGATACTATATTCTTGATCTCGTAATCCATCACTATTAATTTCAACGTAGGATTCTCCTTCATATTGCCACCCTCCTTTGGCGCCCGGTCGATTTGACCACCCTCGATTCGGATCAGATTGCGTAAAAAAGGAGGGAGAAAAAACTTCATGACCGGGTTCAGGAAGCTTTTTTAATCCCTCAATTTTGGCTAACCGCAAACCGATTTCTCCGAGGAAGATTCCTAGAACTAAACTACTGAAAGCTAGTCCTAGATTTCCTACCCATGTTTTCCAGTTCCCCATCGTTTAGAACAAGGTATAAATAAACGGTGCGATCGCAGAACCTTGACTGAGTACAATCAAAGCCCCTAATAAAACCAGTGTAATAATTAGAGGCAATAACCAATACTTTTTGCGTTCTTTCATGAACGCCCAAATGTCTTTTAAAAAATCTAATGTTGCTTCAAACACTAGAACGGTCGCTCCATACTTTCTCTAGGTCTTACTTTACTCGCAACCCGATAGGTTGAGAGATCAGGATCAAGTTGACGCTGCATCGCATCAGAACCGAATAGGCGTTTAATCAATCCCATCGGAGCCATCATAACGTAAAAGACGACACCTAAAATAATCTTGCTGTTAATCACCCCCATAAATAACCCAAATTTCATCCACAGGCGATAAACTGGATTTAAGGTTTTAGGAGAGATTAATGCCCAAAGCATGAGAAGAGTTCCTAATACCCAAGGCCAACTAGGGGGCGGCCAATGTCTGAATAATAAAGGCAATACAACCCCAAATAAGCCAATAATAATGGCTCCAGTTGTTAAGCCAAATTCGCGTAATCCTTTCGCATCAAGTTGGGGAATATCGTGATCTGTCATGATGTTAATTTAATGTTTGCAAACAACGTTCCTTGTGGTTTTTGTTCCTTCTTGCTTCCATTTATCATAAATTAACAAAGCAACGGATATTTCTCAATGATCAGAGTAGATCCGTTGCTTCTGTTCTGATTCAGCTAGAGATCAGCCGGGATGTAACATCAAGGCATCTACATCATGCCCATACCGCCCATACCGCCCATACCGCCCATGCCGCCCATGCCGCCCATGCCGCCCATGCCGCCCATCGCATCCATATCAGGCATTGCTGCTTTCTTCTCTGGTTTTTCCACCACTAAGGCTTCGGTTGTTAACACTAATCCCGCAATAGATGTGGCATTTTGTAGCGCTGAACGTACCACTTTTGCTGGGTCAATAATCCCAGAAGCAATTAAATCTTCATAGGTTCCCGTTAAGGCATTATAACCCATACTAAAGTCAGTATTGCGGACATTTTCCACCACCACAGCACCTTCGGCTCCAGCATTACTGGCAATATAATATAAAGGTGCTTCTAAGGCTTGAGAAATAATTCCCGCCCCGATTTTTTCCTCATCACTCAGTTGAGCTTTCAATTCATCGACTTTTTTCGCCAGATGAATTAACGTTGTACCACCGCCTGGAACAATGCCTTCTTCTACAGCGGCTTTTGTCGCATTTAACGCATCTTCAATCCGCAGTTTCCGTGATTTCATTTCCGTTTCTGTAGCAGCCCCGACTTTAATAACCGCTACCCCTCCGGCTAATTTAGCAATCCGTTCTTGCAGCTTTTCGCTATCATATTCAGAGTCGGTTTCTTCCAACTGACGGCGAATTTGCTCCACCCGTTTTTTGACATCCGCTTGGGTTGTGCTATCCGCAACAATAATCGTATTGTCTTTTTCAATGGTGACTTTCGTTGCAGTTCCTAACATCTCTAAAGAAACTGTATCTAAGCTTAATCCGACTTCTTCAGAAATTAATTGTCCGCCTGTCAGTACCGCAATATCCTGTAACATCGCTTTACGACGTTCGCCAAAACTCGGTGCTTTAATAGCCGCCACATTTAACACGCCTCTGGCTTTATTCACCACCAAAGTTGCTAAAGCTTCGCCATCAATATCTTCAGCAATAATTAACAGAGGTTGACCCGAACGGGCGATTTTTTCTAAAACAGAAACTAAGTCTTGAATGGAACTAATTTTTTTATCGGTAATCAGGATACGGGCGTTAGAAAATTCAACCACCATCCGTTCATTATCGGTAATAAAATAGGGAGAAATATAGCCCCGATCCAGTTGCATTCCTTCCACTACATCTAATTCAGTGGTAATGGATTTAGATTCTTCAACGGTGATCACGCCATCTTTCGTGACTTTTGCCATCGCCTGGGCGATCATTTGACCGATTTCTTCGTCATTTCCCGCCGAAATTGTAGCCACTTGAGCGATCGCATCTCCTTCAACGGGTTTAGCAACGGCTTCAATTTCTTGAACTAAAATTTGAGTAATTTTTTCCATTCCGCGTCTGATGGCGACCGGATTAGCCCCAGCAGCGACGTTTTTTAAACCTTCATGAATCATGGCTTGGGCTAAAATCGCGGCGGTTGTTGTGCCATCTCCAGCGACTTCATTGGTTTTAGAGGCGACTTCCTGCATCAGTCGAGCGCCTGTATTTTCCAGGGGGTCAGACAGTTGAATTTCTTTAGCAACGGTGATCCCATCATTAACGATTTCAGGAGCACCAAATTTTTTCTCTAACAGTACATTTCGACCTTTCGGGCCAAGGGTGACTCGCACCGCATTGGCTAGGGCGTTGACGCCTTTTTCTAAGGCTTTACGAGATTCTTCACTAAACGAAACAATTTTAGCCATCTTACAATATTGTTAATCACCAATAGGCTACTTTAGCACTCAACTGCTCCGAGTGCTAGTTCGGAAATCCGTCATCCCCATTTAACTCAATACCAATTAATCAATAAAGCCCGTCGATTTTGAGCCAATTAATTCCAATGATCCCAGATTTGTTTTTGTTGTTGATAAGCTTGTCTTAATCTTTCAATGGCTGAAGGTGCGATCGCAATTTTCACTAACCCCACCAATTGACCCCATTCATACAATTGTTTACAGGATGTGGCGGAATGAAATTGAAATTGATAAAATTTCGTCCAAAACTCCGGTGCTTTTTGACTGCGACGGCTTCTATACCAGCGTTGACGCCACCGCACAAAATCCTCGGTTTTGGGGGCTTCTACTTCTAAGATAGCGGGAAAATCCGCATAACTGACAAACTGGCTAATTCCCTGAGCATGAACATAAACCACATATCGCCAGCACTGAATTTGATAAATCTGTTCGACTTGAATATTGAACATTAACGCCACCGTCTGTTCAGTCACAAATCTCGCTAAGGGATGGAGGATAGGAGATTTATGCAGAATTTTTGATTCGGTAATAACGGGTGCATTTGGCTGAAGTGTTGCTATCATAGAATTAGATTTGGGTAATTTTTTCCCAAAGGTAGTTTTCTAAGAGATCGTCTTTGAGTTTTCACGACCTAAAGACGATCATGTTTTACAGATTGAATCAGTATACGGTGGTATGCCAACTCTTGTCAAGTATGGGTTTAATTCGAGTTAAAGTCCGAGAACTGGCAGCCGAGAGAGGTTGGACATTAAAGGAAGTCGCAGAGCGTTCTGGGGTAGTTTATAACAGTGTTAAACATTACGCTCGATGTCCTGCAATGTCAAAAGTTGACTTTACAGCACTTCAAAAATTAGCACGGACTTTCGCCTTCTATATATTCCTTAAGTTGATACCAATAAGCCTGCACCCACCCTTACTACTGTATTTATAAAAACCGCTCGAGAATATACTGACAAATAATCCTGCTCAGAACAAACAAAGGTTCATCGTTTTCTGTAATTTTTTCAACAAGTGATCGCCCTCTCAAAGATTTTAGAGCTTCCATTAATAAAGAAGCTGAAACCGGAGTCGGAATGGCTTGTTGAATTCGATCTATATTAAGGGGTGAAGAAGCGATCGCCAACTGATACATAACCTCAATTTCTAACTTAGATAACCGTTGCAAATACTCATTCAATAGATCTTTAATCTCATCTAAAAGCGTTGCATTTTTTCTCAAAAAATCTGAAGCTTTACCATTAAATAAATCCAAAATCATCCCAGAAATTATATTCAAATATAAAGGATTTCCTTCATATTGTTCAATCAAACTGCTCAACTCAGATTCATCCGCTAACCCTTTCTCCCGTAACAGCAACTTTGCATCCCGTTTAGCTAACCCCTTCAATTTATAATACCGAACCGGGTAATTATCCCCATCCAATAAGTCCAATTCTCTTGACTTTTCCAAACTTATGAGCAACAAACAACTCTGATGTTTGGTTTCAGCAATCAGTCGAAACAGATAACCATACTCCTGATATTCTTTGCGATATTTTCCCGCCAGTTGACCCATTGCGAAAAGGCTTCCTACCTCATCCAATACCAAAAGACAGCGATAATTTCGCAAATAGTCCATTAATTGTGAAACTAGATTCGGAAATGTATGGGGTGACAGAATTTCAGAATCAGCAGAAAAGAATTGTAGCCAATCCGTGAGAATATTTAGAACAGATTGAGGGTAGTGAAGACTCCGCCAAATCACAAATTGAAATTGATTAGCAAGCTGTTGGGAAAGTTGAACCGACAACGCAGTTTTACCCATTCCTGCCATTCCCCACACCCCCACAACCCGACAGCTATCTGTTAAAATCCACTGTTTGAGAGTTAATAAATCATCTTGACGGCCATAAAAAATCGGCACCTCTGGAATATCCCCCCAATCTTGACGTTGTGGTGCTTTAAAAAGTTGAGGAGAGTGCAATCGCTTTTCAATAACTTTTTCTGTAATCAGCTTAAAGTTCTTTTTCGTCACCCTTTCCCCCAGAATTTCTGAAAACAATTTCCATAAATCAGGCGCTTTTTTCCTTTTAATATAATCAAGACTCAACCCCAAATCTGCCATTTTATCGTACTCATCTCCCTGCCAAGTTCTGAATATAATCTCTTTTTCTACCTTTTCCAACTTTTTACCTCTGTATTCTACTATCCAATTGTCTAGTATATCTAACATATCTTCTTTATTC
>NZ_JBJUDF010000003.1:0-3387 GCF_046067725.1 Planktothrix sp. | reverse complement strand
TTCCCTTCATCGGCGTATTTTCTTAATGTATTGGGATGCAGACCCAGAAATTCGACCGCTTTTCTGAGTGGTATGTATGCCATGTTTCAAACTATAGCATACGTTAGTGTCTGTTAACAAAACTTACACTGTTGAATAACCTCATTAAGGGAGAAAACCAGACCTGGGGAAGCCCAAAACTCTAGATCAATGAAGATTAACGGAGAAGGAGGGATTCGAACCCTCGGATAGGAGTTACCTGCCTATCAACAGATTAGCAATCTGCCGCTTTCGACCGCTCAGCCACCTCTCCAGAAGCGACAATTATATATAGTAACAGAGGATTTTAGGTCTGTCTAGGGGTTTAGCAAAAAAAATTGTCCGGGGAGGGTCAGGGGGCAAAACGTAATCGTCGAGAACAAACAAGATCGACTGTAAACTAAGATTGATCAGATTGGACATGGACATCATCACGGTTAAATTGTGGACGCTGGAAAGGTGAATTAGCAAGTTTAGCCTAAACCTTGACACTCCCACCCCTACAGGTTTTGATCACAAATTATTTAGACTTGCTATATCAATCTGCGTTTTCCTCTGATCAATCAATTATAAAGGAGCGACATTAACATTAACTTTAAAATCGGCTGTGTTTGAAGCTGAAACTTCGATTAAATAATCTCCATCTGCGGGTAATTCACCTTGCCAATTTTTACTATTTTTAATCGTACCAATGATTTGACCCTTGGGATCTAAAATATTAATATCAACAGTTCCTTGTTGAACTTCTAAAGACATTTTTTGTCCCGCCGCACATTCTAATTTATATTGTCGTTTTTCTGCAACTTTAATATTTCCCGTCAAGGTTTTTCCCGTTGTTCCTGGGTCAAATGTGACTCGTTCCGTCGGAGGATTGACTTCAGGTGAAATAGAAGGAGATAGTGTCGGAGTAGGTGTCGAACTCTTAGCAAAAGGGGGTAAAGGTTGTAAGGGTTGGGTTTGGGTTCCACCGCCTGAAGTAATATTCATTTTAATGTCAAAGGTTGTTGCTCCTTTTAAAGCTGTAAACACCATTGTATATTGACCCGTTTGGGGTAAATCTTTGGTTTTAATCAGTTGTCGGTCGGGTGCATAAATCCAAATACATAAATTATCTTCAGTGCGATAATTTAACTGTTGACCCGCTTGGGCTGCAAATTGATAAGCTAAATATTTTCCTTGGCGAATTTGACCCGATTCTTTGGTATTAACAGCCGTTAATGTAATTAATTTAATATTATTAGGATCAAGATTGCTTTGAGGTTGTTCAGAACATTGTTCAATTTTTTGAGATGAATCCGAGTTGACAATCTTCATTGTGGTGGAAAGTTGTCGCCAATGTTCCGCCATCACTTCACAACCTGTTAATAAAAATAATAAGATCAATAAACCTGTTTTGTGCATAAAATTAAGTTAACTTAACCGTTTTCTGATCCATAATCCAAATAACGGTAACGCTAATTTATAGCCTAATTCTGAACCATAAATCAAGCCTTTGTGTTGTAAACCCGCGATCGCACCTTGCAAACTTCCCCCTCTGGATAAATGATGTTTAGTAATATATTCTCGACTTTGGGGTTTATCCGTTGGGTCTAATGCTAAAGACTCTAATAATTGAGCTTGAGACGAAGGAAGCAACACTAACAATGACTCAAACACCGTTGAAAAATCTGCTAATAATTCCTGTAAAGTGTCCTCAATTTCCTGATCTCCAATTAACCCATTAGAAGTTTTAACTTTACACAACCGACGCACTAATGCTGAAGCATCACCAATATGTCCTTGAACCGCTTCTAAAAAGCGTTTTAAAGCTTGCGATCGCGGGTCAAAAGTTAAATGTTCTCGATGTAAAACCCCATGCGCCCAAGCTGCCACCACATCATCCGATAAAGGAGTTAACTGAACAATATCTAAATTTTTATGAAACTCCTCTTGATGGGTGGTTTCTGCCAACGTTGCGACTAAAACATAACTAACAGAATTTTGCTGTTGAATTTCTTGACGCAACAATTTTTCCCAATCTCCTTGTCGATCCCAAGAACGAATATGAGGAAAACTATGCAGAATTAACACCACTTGTCGTTGCACAAATTCCGCTAACTGTTGGGGTAAATGAATTAATAATTGATAAGCTTGCCAAATTTCATCCGGTTTAGCAATTAACCGTAAACTTTTTGTTGTATTTCCTTGCCAAACTAAAAATTGATCAGCTTCTGTGGTCGTCCACTGTTGTAAAAACTGAATCGCGGCTGCACTTTTAACCGCTTGGGAAATCCCTTCACATAACAGTTGAGTCAACCGTTGACCATCCGTGGCTCGAATACAGTCCACTTCAATAATTTTTGCCCCCACCTCCATCGCCGCCCGTTTAACCAGGGTTCGACGTCCACTACCCGGAACCCCAGCAATTAACAAATCACGATCACAGGCTAAAGCCTGAGTAATTTGTTGAAATTGGCTTTGTCGTCCAAACGTCTCTAACGGCGCTGCTAACTCTTCTATATCCATCTCTATTGATCACACAACTTGATGGTCGATATTACCATTTTTTGGTGTCAGGGAGTCACAGGGAACAGGCACTCTTGCAATAGGCAACAGAAATTTCTCCCCCTGCTTCCCCTGCCTCCCCTGCTCCCAACTAGCCGCCGTAATTCCAGCCTGTACTGGCGAGATTGAGAATTTCGGCGTCTTTGTGAACCCCAGCGGCGATCACTTCCCCGACAAAAACCGTATGGTCGCCGTGTTCAACTGTCCCGATGACTTGACATTCAACGTAACCCAAGGCTTCACCAATGATGGGACAACCCGTTTCGCCGAGATAAAATTCGACATCCTCGAATTTATTTCCCACTCGGTGTTGAGGTTTAAAGAATTTCTGGGCGATGTCTTTTTGACCTTCAGCCAGAAAGCTTAGGGAAAACACACCACTGGCTTTAATCATGGCATGAGATTTGGAATCATTTTTAACGCAGTTGACCACTAAGGGAGGCTCAAAGGACGCTTGTGTTACCCAACTGGCGGTAAAACCATTGACATCCTCTCCGTCCTTAACTCCACAAATATAAAGGGCGTGGGGAATTTTACGCAGAATTGTTTTTTTAGCTTGTTCGTCCAACATAATTGACAAGTCCTGAAACCGCTTTTAATTGAGCATTCTACAATACCAACCCACCCCTGATCGGCTTCAAACCCACTGCCTCAGTAAGCGAGATCAGTTAAACTGAGGGAAGTTTATCTAAGATCTCGGTTTGAAGACTCCCGTTACACCCTTTGGGTTAACGGTGAGATGAAAAACCGAGCAACATACCCAGCGTAGCACGATATTTTAAAAACGCTTGACACCCAACTAGAAACTTGTGTTAGATTAGGTTT
>NZ_JBJUDF010000002.1:0-37039 GCF_046067725.1 Planktothrix sp. | reverse complement strand
TTTAATGGTTAACGATAGAGCCACAAACTAGCGTCGCATTCGTGAGTATCTTGACTCAGATAACGTAGTCAGTTAAGACTTAGGCTGGTCAACTAATTGAAGCTAGAGGTATGAAGCCCCGTCACTTCAGTGCGGGGTGCTGACCTCCTTTTTTAAGGATAATCAATCATTAAACAATCATAGTCCCTGACCGCAATTCATCCCACGCTGCCCTACCGGGTCAGACGTGGGGCACGAGTGCGGAAGAAGCTAAATTTTGAATGGTATCTAATCTGGGTGTTGATGAATTGATTATAGAGCAAGTTGATCGTTTTCCATCCAGTTACAACTAAACACCGATTGCTTGTTTCTCTTTAGTGTTAAAGATTAAAGACTGAAGCCTAACAAGGAATTGTCTGATTTGGATTATACTAAAATGAATCCAGTTAGATAAACTCAGCAATGATTAAAATTTTGCACCTTTCTGATATTCATTTAGGGAGTAGTTTTTCTCACGGTCGAATTAATCCTGAAACCGGGTTAAATAGCCGCTTAGAGGATTTTATCGCAACTTTGGGACGTTGTATTGATCGAGCGATCGCAGAACCTGTTGATTTAGTTTTATTTGGGGGAGATGCCTTTCCTGATGCGACCCCGGCTCCTTATGTTAAACAAGCGTTTGCGGCTCAATTTCGGCGGTTAGTGGATGCAGAAATTCCAACGGTTTTATTAGTGGGAAATCATGATCAACATTCCCAAGGACAGGGGGGAGCCAGTTTAGGAATTTATCGGACGTTAGGAATTCCTGGGTTTGTCGTTGGCGATCGCTTAGAAACCCATACTATTCTCACTCAAAATGGAGCGATTCAAGTCATTACTTTACCTTGGTTAACTCGCTCAACGTTATTAACTCGTCCTGAAACGGAAAAACTCTCATTAGAAGCCGTGAATCAACTTTTAATTGAACGTTTAACTGTTGCTTTAGAAGGAGAAATTCGCTGTTTAAATCCTGAGTTACCAACGGTTTTCTTAGGGCATTTAATGGTCGATAAAGCTAATTTAGGAGCCGAACGTTTTTTAGCCGTTGGTAAAGGTTTTAATATTCCCCTTTCCCTCTTAACTCGCTCTTGTTTTGAATATGTTGCGTTAGGTCATGTCCATAAACATCAAAATCTGAATCGCACCAATGATCCGCCTGTGATTTACCCAGGTAGTATTGAACGAGTTGATTTTAGTGAAGAGAAAGAAGAGAAAGGATTTGTTTTAGTTGAAATCGAAAAAGGAAAAGTCAATTGGGAATTTTGTCCGGTACCTGCTCGTGCATTTTGTACGATTAAAGTTGATCTGTCTAAAGCCGAAGACCCTCAAGAACTCTTAACAAAAACGATTCAAAAATATAAAATTGAACAAGCTGTTGTGCGCTTAATTTATCAAGTCCGTTCTGATCAATTAGACTTAATTAATCGAACGGAATTGCATCATCTTTTAACTAGCGCACACACCTATACCATTCAACCTGAATTAGTTAGTCAGTTAGCTCGTCCTCGTTTACCCGAATTGGATGCAGGAAGTAGCATTGATCCGTTAGAAGCGTTAAAAACCTATTTAAGCAGTCGAGAAGATTTACAAGGATTTCACTTGGAAATGGTGCAAGCAGCACAAATTTTATTAGCTGGGGAGAAATAGAATTAAGAGTCAGAAGCAGAGGGATTATTTTTCTGTCTCAAGGTGTGTTCAATTAAGCCAATTAAATGCTCGTGATTTGAGCTTGAGCCTGAATTTTCCTCTGGAGAACTTACTAAATTTTCTAGATTAGAAATTAAATTAGGGATTAACTCAGGGCGCATAGTTTTAGCTTGTTCAACAATTAAAATAATTAAATTAGGATCGTAACTATCAATCAGTTTCTCTAATTCCTTAATAACAAGTTCCGCCCGTTCTAACTTTAAGAGAATAGATCGAGCAATATGGGTTTCATTTTCAGCAATATCTTGAAGTTTTTGAGCATGAAATCTAAAATGATTTGCATTTTTATTCATCTGATGATTAACATTTAAAATTTGGTTTAGCATTTTATTTATTTCTGCATTAACCCTACTAAAACTTTGGGGAGTAGCTTGGGATTGGTAGGCAATAATAGAGGCTTGTACCGCCAAATGACGAATTTGTTGAAGAATCTTAGCAATAACATTACAGGAGGAATAAATCGATTCTAAGTCACTATAAATTAACTCACTAATCTGTTGAATATGGTTACTATTAGCCCGGATAGAATTAGTTTGACTAGAAATAGAATGGAAAGATTTATTAGTTTCCTTAATAACTAACTGACTTAACTGTAAAAAATCCTGATTAACCCCTGTAATTTTTTGTGCAGTTTCAAAGATTTTCTGTTGTTTTATTTTCAAGAAATCATCATAATTTTTTTTGATTTCCTTTTGTTTGGTTTGATAATATTTATTGCACTCTCTAACTTGATTTTTATCATATTCAACGCTCTGGAAATATTTTTGAATTTGAGCTTGTTGTTGGTGGATTAAATTTTGAGCATGATTGAACAGTTGATTTTGAGCTAATAATAAAGTTTGAATATCAATAATCCGATAAAATTTATTTTCAAAAATGACAACAATCGGCTCATAAATTAATTCTTTAGAGCGATTCAATACACTATTGACAGCATCTGAAATTTTACAATTTTGATCCAGCAACAACGCAGGAATCCTCAGATAATCGAGAAGCATTTGAATCGGTTGATTAAAATATAAATTTTCTCGCTGCGCAGTATTCACTTGTTCTCGAAACTTTGCCCGTGAAATCATTCCTAAGAAGTGGCGGTTATCCATGATAATAACGCCCGGTAAATCGGGGTTTTGGGCAAACTTCGTAGCTATACTTTGTCCTAAAGTGGTAGAACTGACTCTAAAGTCATAAGAAAGGACAGAAGCTAAGGTAGAATCAAAAGTGATGGGAGATTGGCTGCTCATTCATTTTGGCGGTTCAACGCAAACAGGAGTTTTTCCAAGATCATACTGATGAGGCAAGACTGTTATGTCCATCCTAGAACCGTAAACTCGCAACTAGCTATAAAAATGGCTACAATTTTTTTGCTTTTTCTTCCTCCTCCCCTATTCTTTAGAGTGACGGTTATATAAGCCTGTGGACGATGCCTTATACCAGCAGCTTCAACAAGAACGACTTCTGAATCAAGTTACGACTCAGATTCGTCAGAGCTTGGATTTATCGGTGATTTTGTCAACTGCGGTTCAACAGTTGCGACAATTTTTATGGGTTGATCGGTTGCTCATTTATCAATTTGAGCTAGAATACCTATCAACAATAGAAGCCCCTGAATCGGACTGCGGAGGAGAGGGAACCTTAGAACCATCATCGCAGTTCATGGCTCAAGAGGTCTCAGGATGTCCCCAGGGAAAAGTGACCTATGAAGATCGTTCTTCTCATGAGATTCTTTCCGTTTTAAATTTATCAGAAGATCAGTATTGTTTTAAACAGGATTGTAATTTTCTCAAGAAATATCGTCAAGGTTTGATTAAATCCGTTTCTAATCTGGAAGATGAGTATGCTTCCACGCCCTGTTTTATTGAATTTTTAAAACAATTTCAAGTTCAATCTCTCATTGTTGTTCCTATTTTGGTTCAAGACAATCTCTGGGGTCTATTAATTGCTCATCAATGTTTCAAACCCCGGAAATGGAAAACAATGGAAAAACGATTTTTAAAAAAAATTACTCAACATTTATCCATTGCCATTCACCAAGCCCAACTCTACGCCCAACTTCAACAACAAAAACAAACCCTAGAACAACGGGTCAGAGAACGGACACAAGCCCTTCATGATGCTTTATTAGGCGCACAATCTGCGAACCGAGCTAAAAGCCAATTTTTAGCAACCATGAGTCATGAATTACGCACCCCCTTAACTTGCGTGATCGGCATTTCAGAAACTTTATTACGCTATAGCGGTGAACAATCAACTCATTATAAAATGTCCCTAGATCAGCAACAACGATATTTAAAAACCATTCATGATAGTGGTGAAAAATTATTAGAAATGATTAATGATATTTTAGATCTATCAGAAGTAGAAGCAGGAAAAACAGTTTTACAAATTAGTGAATTTTCTTTATCAAAATTAGTCAAAAAAAGCTTAAAATATTTTCAGAAAAAAGCGGAGTATAATCAAATTGAACTAACCAGTAAAATCCAAGTGAAGCCACAGCAAAATCGTTTTACCGGAGATGAAGATAGGATTCGGAAAATTATATTTAACTTATTAGAAAATGCCATAAAATTTACGCCCAGAGGCGGACGAGTTACCTTGAAACTTAAGGTAGATAATAATATTGCTATTTTAAAAATTGAAGACACGGGAATTGGGATTCCTGATGATAAAAAACCGTTATTATTTGAAAAGTTTCAGCAGTTAAATTCCGCTTATGACCGTCAGTATGAAGGGACAGGTTTAGGATTAGCCTTAACAAAACAACTGGTTGAATTACATGGCGGTGCAATTCATGTTGAATCCAAAGTGGGTGTTGGTTCTATCTTTACCGTACACTTACCCGCTTTACCTTTAATGTCTAAAAAATCTTACGGTGAAATCACCGCATCTCCTTTTAAAACTTCGTTGCCTTCAGTTTATTTTAATTCTCCTCATCGCAAATGTGTTTTAATTGAACGGGATGAAGAAACCGCCACTTTAATTTGTGATTTATTAACCGCCGCCGGATATCAAGTGGTTTGGTTAACAGAAGGGTTTACCGCCGTTAAACAAATTGAACTCTTACAACCGGATGCTGTGATTATTGACCTAAATTTACCCGGACAATTCAGCCATGAAATTCTTAATCAACTTCATCATCAACCCCAAACCCAAACCATTAAAATTTTAGCATTAACCGATGAAAGCTGCTTGCTTGAGTCCAAACTTAACCCATCCTTTGAATATTATGATTGTTTAGTTAAACCGATTCAACCGGACGAATTACTCAATAAAATGATAACCTTAAAAATGACTTAACTTTTAACTCATTTTACCCATGAAACCAGAGATTTTGTCAACCTTAAAACAGGGATTAATTGTATCCTGTCAAGCTCCTGTTGATTCTCCATTGCATGATCCGATTGTGATTGCAGCGATGGCTAAAGCCTCCGTTAATCGCGGTGCTGTGGGGGTGAGAATTGATACTCCTACTCAGATTGAAGCGGTGCGTCAACAAGTTTCTCAACCGATTATTGGCTTATGGAAACAACAAATTCCAGGGTTTGACGTTTATATTACGCCTCGATTTGAAGATGCGATCGCCGTTGCTAAATCTGGGGCGGATATTATTGCTATTGATGCGACATTGCGAGAACGTCCCCAAGGAGAAACGGTTCAAAATTTAATTACTAAAATCCATCAAGAATTAGGCAAATTAGTCATGGCGGATGTCGATAGTTTAGAAGCTGCTAAAATTGCCGCAGACGCAGGTGCGGATTGTGTGGGAACAACATTATATGGTTATACCCAAGCCACCCAAGATCAGTCTCCCCCCAGTTTTGAATTATTAACCCAAATGGTGAACCAGTTACAAGTTCCTGTTATTTGTGAAGGGGGAATTTCTTCCCCTGAAATGGCAAAAACTGCCTTAGAGTTAGGAGCTTATGCTGTTGTTGTTGGCGGTGCAATTACCGGAATTGATCTTTTAGTTCAAGCTTATCAAAAAGCTGTTGCTTCATCCAAGAATCGGGAATAGGGAAACTAAAAAAATACAGAAAAACTGCTTATTTTATCGGGTGATAATGATCCAGAAATCGTTGATCTAATTTAGCTAATAATGCTCCTAGTGTTTCAGAGATAATACTCACTAACCGATAAAAAGCAATCACACTTAATAAAATTGGGGCTGAAAAATGTTGACCCAATAATGCTAAAGCAGTGGCTTCAAAAACCCCTAATCCTCCGGGGGCACCCGGAACCAATAATCCTAATAACCAAGAAAAACTATAAGCTCCCAATAACAAAGGAAGTTGCTCCAGATGCAGAGGTTGTAATGCTAGGAAGGTAAACATAAACCCGCCCCATCTTAATAAAATAAACCCAACTTCTCCCAAAAGCGGTCTGAAGGGATAATGGTGTAATTGGCAGAAATTTTCTTCATCAAGATTAGATAATTTATTTTTGAATTTTGATTTTTCTAAAAATTTAAGAATAGGGTTTAAAACAATAGGATGAATTCCAATACCTAGAGCAATTAAACCGAGAATTTGTAACATCCAATAAGGACTTCGATAGCTAATTAAAGCTACTCCCAAGGCTGCCGTTGCCATCATTAACGGTTCTAGTAATACACTTAAAGCCGCCACTCCTAGAGCCACACCAGAGTCTTTCATGGCTACAATTCGCCCATAAAAATGCCAAATATTCCCCGGTAAATATTTAGCAATATTCGTAATTAAATAAACTTGTAATCCCCAACGTGCTCTAACAGGTTGCTTGAACTCCTTCACGATTCCTAACCACACCCATGCTGACCAAAGATTGGCAAAAAGCGTTAGCACCAGGGCTAAGGTGAGATACATCCATCCCGTTGAGGTAATCTCAATTTCTGAAATTTCTTGCCAATGCTTTTTAAAATTGGCAGCCAGGAAAAATAATGTTCCCCCTAAAATCAACCATCTTAAGTAAGGTTTAACCAAACCTAGAAGCACTTTCAAAGGTTTTAATAACCCTCCAGAGGATAGAAACTTGATATCGGCTTGAGGCTGCTTACTTTTAAGTTTTGTGGGTTGCATTTTAGAGTCCTAATGAATGAGTTGAAGCAGTAGGTTGATAACTAGAAATCACTCGTCCTACCCCCCGCAACTGTTGGAAATAATACTGAATACAGGCATCTCCTGCTGGTGATAAAACATCTATTTTAATTCCATTGCGACCATATTCACGTCCTGAACTATGAATATATTGCCTGTTTCCTAAGTACAATCCGACATGGGTTGCCTTCTGGGGCGTTCCAAAAAAGATTAAATCTCCAGGGAGAAGACCAGAAAAATTTAATGATTCTTGATTAAAATCAATCGGTTGTGTAAAAGCCTCCTGTTGATAAGCATCTCTGGGTATCCATATTCCGACAGAGGTAAATGCTGCTTGCATTAAACCTGAACAGTCATAATGAGGGCCAACTGTTCCTCCCCAAAGGTAGTGATTGGGGGTTGCCATTGCAGCTTGAGTAAACTGAATCACTTGAGGAATTTTAGCTTGAATGTCAGCCTCAGACCATACCGGCGCAGAATAAAGTTGAGTTGCAATGTCAAGTTGATTTTGATCGCCCCTGCGTAACCAAGCAGTGTAATTATCTTCGCAGAGTTGTACTAAAATACTCGTTGAACGATTAATCTGATTTTGTTGTTCAGGAAGCAAACGTAAATGACGTCCTTTTCCCGCTTGCGTCGCTAAGGTTTGACACTCGCTCGAATCATAGAGATCTAAATTCTCTCTACAAATATACTCAATCGCATCTGATAAACATTCAACCATGATAGATGAGTCGATAAAAGAATAGATATTCACTGCCAACTGTTAACTCTTAATCGTCAACCATTAACAACAATGACTTTTTTTCATTCCGATGAACAATTAGAAACTCTGGGCAAGGGCATTATAGATGCAACGCGCACACAATTTCCAGGTTTAGCTGCCAATCAAGTTGCCATGACCTGGTTAGTGTATGACCCCCCGATTCCTGTTAATACCGGAGGGGCTTTAACCCCGGAAGACTTTTGGAAATATCCGGTTCGTGGATTTAATTATCGGGGAATTGAACGAATTTATCCCGCTAGTCTTGTGAAATTGTTTTATTTATTGGCTGTTTTTGAATGGAAAGAGAAGGGGATGTTACGCACGACGCCCGAATTAGAACGAGCTACTAGAGATATGATCATTGATTCGAGTCATGATGCCACCAGTTTAGTGGTTGATGTGTTAACCGGAACTACCAGTGGCCCAGAATTATCGGCAGGGCCGTTTGAAACCTGGAAAAGTCAACGCAATTTAGTCAATCGTTATTTACAAACCCTCAACTGGCCGGAATTGGAATCGATTAATGTCAATCAAAAAACTTGGTGTGAGGGAGCCTACGGTCGGGAACGTATTTTTCTAGGGGAATTAATGGAAAATCGCAATATGTTAACGACCAATGCAACGGCGCGATTATTGCATAGTATTATTGGCGGCGTTGCGGTTTCTTCTATCGCTGCGGGTCAGATGATGAAATTGATGAAACGGAGTCTTGACCCCAAAGAGTTAGCTGAAAAGCCAGAGAATCAAGTCACCGGTTTTCTCGGTGGTGGACTTCCTAAAACTGCAAAATTGTGGTCAAAAGCGGGGCATACCAGCCAAGTTCGTCATGATGCTGCCTATATTGAACTTCCTTCAATTCGACCCTATATATTAGTAGTTTTTACCGAAGGAAAAGCCCAAAGTAAAAATAATGACCTTTTACCGTTTATTTCACAAAAGGTTTTAGAAGCCATGAAAACCCTATAGTTCTCTGGATTCAATCGTTAACTAACTCTTAATCAAGGCAATGTCTTAGTTGTAACGTTCAATCCCCAAAGGCGATCTAGATCTAAACTAGCACTGCGGCTAAACATTCGTTGTTGAGCAATGGCTAATCAGAAACAGGAATTGTCAAGAGTTCTGACCTTTGTATAAAATTGGCTTAATGTTGCCAAATAAAATCAGCAATTCTCGCAGGCTTTGGAAACTGGGGTTCTTCCTTTTGAGATTGAAATAGGATAGATTTTTGTCGGAAAGGATTATTTGTTAATCGTCTTTTTACACGGTTAGGAATTCCATATCCATAAACAATATGACCTTGACCTGCTAAGACAATAACCTGAAAATCCGGGTTGTTTTTAACAAAATTTGCGATCGCATCCGCCATGGTTTCATCCCATAGAATTTGAGCTTGAAAAAATCGCTCAAAATTCTGACTGTTACTGTGATTTCCTTGAAGATGTTGTTGATAAATCTTCAATAACATTTCTCGATATTCAGAAGATGTGAGATCGATTTCTGACAAAGGTGGAATATATTCTTGTTCAGATTTTGTTAAACTTTCTAACCCTTCTCGTGCTACTTTGCGGGTGATTTCTGTGGGGGTATTAAGGGCTAAAACAGGAATTTTGTTAGTTTGAGAAAATCGTAATATTTGAGCGTAGTTTTCCCAAGGAAACCCCCAACGTTGATGATATTGGCTTTGTTCTATTAATTGAGATTCTGTTATTTCTCCCTTTAAATATTGATCTAAAACATTTTGATAGGGACGTTGAAACATCTCCATTGCGATCGCAATTTTAGGATTTTTTTGATATAATGTCTGGATCATTTGCAATTGAGCTTGATGATCTTCAACGTTATTGTGAGTTTCTCCCAAATAAATCACCTGCGCTTGGCTTAATTCTTGAATCAAATTATTTCGATTCATTGAAGTAACAATAACGGGAGCATCTGATAAAGGAACTGCCAACCCAGGTTGAGTTAAAGTTGGCAGACTAAATAATAAGTAAATTCCCAAAGAATAGGTTAAAACTGGTGTTAATGAATAAAGGTTCATCTGCTATTTTTGACTCTAATTAAACATTATCGAAATTTTTACTCTGATCAGAATTTCTGCTTTTTACTCTCTACTGGTTCTATTGTCTTGATGAACCACTCCAGCCCGAAAAACTCGACCAATCACATCTTCAATGGGAGGATCACTCACGGTTAAATCAAGGACATTAAATTCTGCTAATATTTTAGCAACGGTTGTGGTTAAGGTATCCCGTTCTACTAATAATCGTACTACTTGACCTTCCATTGATTCTATATCGCCATAAGTTAATAATTTCTGACGACACCCTTCTAACATTTCTCCTGAACAATGTTCTAATTCAATTTTCACTTCTCGATAGGGAGCAAATCGTTCTAATAATCCTTCTAAACTGCCATCATAAATTAATAATCCTTGATGAATTAAAATCACCCGTTTACACAATGCCGTAATATCCGCCATATAATGACTTGTTAATAACACTGTTGCTTGATAACGGCGATTATATTCGGCTAAAAATTCCCGTACATTCACTTGAGCATTAACATCTAATCCTAACGTGGGTTCATCTAAAAATAAGACTTGGGGACGATGTAATAAAGCTGCCATTAATTCCGCTTTCATTCGTTCCCCTAACGACAGTTTTCGCACGGGTTGTTTTAATTTTCCTTCTAAGGATAACATTTCGGTTAATTCCCCGACCCGTTGGCGATATTCTGCATCGCAAAGACCATAAACGGCTGCATTAATTTTCAAAGAATCTAAGACAGGTAAATCCCAGATTAATTGTTGTTTTTGCCCCATGACTAAGGTGATTTTTTGTAAAAACTTAGACTGACGTTTAAAGGGGATATGATGAGCGACTTCGACAAATCCACTAGAGGGATAAATTAACCCGGTTAGCATTTTTAAAGTAGTGGTTTTCCCGGCTCCATTTGCCCCTAAAAACCCGACTACTTCTCCAGATTCAATTTTAAAAGAAACGCCTTGAACTGCCTGTATATTTCGATAGGTACGTTTAAAAAAATGACGAATTGTTCCTTGAAATCCGGGTTCTTTAATGGCAACCGGATAAACTTTACTTAATTGTTCAGCAACAATAATTGACATAGTTGATTTCAAATTTTCTGCTTAGGTATCAGAAACCGGGTTTCTGTCGTGATCTTTCGTTGTTGAATTCAGATTGTTTGAGAAACCCGGTTTCTTGTTAGAAAATTTTAGGGTGCGCTGACAATTAAGTGTAACGCACCCTAGATGGAATAATTGCAGCCTAATCTAAAGCCAATCAATTAATTAAATACATTTTCTGAACTAGACGAGGGATCACTTCCACCTTTGACTCTGGCTTTAGCTTTAGCGGCGCTGCGTTTGAGGGCTTGAAGTCGTGCTTCATAACGAGCTTTTTGACGTTTTTTCGGTGTTTGATCGACTAAGGTTTTTAACGCACTTCCTAAACTTTTGTAAGCATTGGGTAAGGTATAACCGAAACGAGTGGCTAGAGAAATAGCTTTTTCATCGGCGTCTAACGCTTCCTGTAGGGTACGTTCTCCGTTATTTTTTTGATAAAGACGATAGCCGGAAACCCCACATAATGCTAAGGCTAATAATAATAGCAGTCCGTCCTGTACCCACAGTTCTCCGACGGCGCCACCTAAACCAATGGCTAAGGCTGCCATTTCCCAACCATCTCTGGGAATAGTATCATTTTGAATCCGGGCGACTTCATGCCAAAATAGCAAATTGCGCTGATCCATTGCCAACTGTTCCCAACGAACCAAGTCAATTTGAATTTCAACTTGATCCTTGCCAATTTCTTCGCAACGGACGAGAGGGGGGTTGACTTCGACGGTTTTCTCCACCGTTACCCAACTCTGCAACTCAGGGGGAAGTAAGCCTTTTAGTCGCCGGAGTTCGCTCATTTCGGCTCTGGCAGTGGAGGTTGCATAGGATGTCATAGTTTCCGGCTCAACGAAATTTCCAAAAACAACGAGTTGTATTTGATCTTATTCTATCGCAGTTCGTTTGCAACTATCTGGAGACAGTTAACGGTTAACCGTCAACCTTGTTTAAAAACTCTCGGATGTTTTGTAAATAGGTTTCGGGATCTTCTAACATGGGAAAATGGGCGGTGTCTTTGAGAATGGCTAACTGAACTTTAGGGTTCAAATCGGCGGCTTTTCGTCCCATTTCGGCGGGAATAATTTGATCATGTTCTCCAGCAATTAATAAGGTGGGAACGGTTAATTTTTTGAATTCTTCGGGTAGCCATTCTGTTGCTTCTTTACAAACCGAGGTTAAAACGGTTCCATAGGCGGCATCAAAATCTGCTAATAAGAAATCTTCTAAAAAAGCTTGACTTAAAGGGCGAGGAATAGGTCGGTGAAGAAATCGAGCCATAAACATTTTATCAACCCCTGGAATTAAAGTTAACCATTTGGGGCGAAACATGACGACATAACGGCTAAATTTGTGGAAGGCATTAAAGGTTTTTTCGTCATATTCAAAAATGCCGCTACAGGTTAAAATTGCTTTTTTGACTCGTTCGGGATATCGATTTAAAAATAAGACGGCGATGGAACCGCCCATGGAGTGAGCATTGAGATAAATTTGATCTAAATTTAACTGATCTAATAAGGTACATAAATCTTCAGCATATTCAATTAATTCATAACGTTCTGATGCGCCTGTATCGGTAACGGCTAGGGGTAAATTTGACCGTCCAAACCCTCGCAAATCATAAATTAAACAATCAAAATCTTCGGATAAGGCTTGGGCGGTGGTTTCCCAATACCGTCCTGAACCGCCCCAACCATGAATAAACACCATCACGGGTTTTGTTCCGGGTTTAGAATGGGCTGTTGTTATCCACTCGCAGTAATGGTCTACGCCATTAACAGAAATTAAGGTTTTATTTAGATTTGTGGCTACGGTCATTTTCCTAAAGGTTAAATCCATAAGCTTGATTTTAAAATATTTTGAATAAAGGTTGCGGCGGTTGTTGGTGTTGCTGTTTTTATTCCAGTTGATGTTTCATGGTTCCACCATCCTTTTGTGGTTTGGGGCGATCGCCATATTTCTAAATGTTCAACGGCTGGATCTGCATAAAAACTTTGGTTTCCGCTTCCTAATAATGCTGAACTCCAATGGGTAAAATAATCATGGCTGATTCGATAAATTGGGAATTTTCCCACTAATGGAACTCCCCAACCATCAATAGCAATTAACCCTGTAACTGTCCTTCCCAAATGTTGCCAAGCCAAAGCGGCCCCTATTGCTCCCACAACGCCAGCACTAAAACTAATAATTAGTATAGCAGATTTAGGGTTATTTTGTCGAATAAAATCATAAATATCAAAACTTGAATAAGCCGGATATTCATGAGTTGGAAAAATTAATAATTCTCCTAATTGTTGTTGTTCTCTCCAATTTTCTATAATTCCATTTAAAAAACATTCTGTTAATTTAATTTCATGAATACCCGGACAAATTAATAACATTTGTTAACGGTTGACAGTTGACAGTTGACAGTTGACAGCGATCAAGAACCCCCTTCTCCCCCTGCTCCCCCTTCCCTATCCCCCCATAGGGGATGTTAAACTTTTAAGGAGAGTTTGTCATAGGAAGAGAACATCTCCCTGGAAGGACTCTTTCTTCAGCACTTGAACGTGAGGACAAAAACGTGGTTGCGACTCCTGAAAAACTGGAAACTATTCCTTCAGCATCTACCCCGACAGAAGGTCAAAATCGAGTGGCGGTTTTGCTCATGGGTTATGGTGAAGTCGAAAGTTATGAGGACTTTGCTAATTATAACGAACAAGCGTTAAATCTGTTAACCGCTAAATTTGCCCCTGTTCCCACTTGGATTTATCCGCCTTTGGCTAAACTTTTAGCAATGTTTGATCTCCATGAATGGAGTCATCAACATGGTAATTTTATTTCTCCCCATAATGCAATTTTTGAGAAACAACGGGCGGGAATTGAGCAACATTTAAAAGAAAAATGGGGCGATCGCATTAAAGTATTTAAAGCCTTTAACTTTTGCGCTCCTTTCCTTCCTGAACAGGTTTTAACTGAAATTAAAGCCGAAGGATTTGATAAACTCTTGATTTATCCTTTATTAGTTGTTGACTCTATTTTTACCAGTGGCATTGCCGTTGAACAGGTGAATAAAGCCTTAGAAAAGTTAGCCGATACAGATGAACATTGGGTGAAAGGTCAACGTTATATTCCTTCGTTTTATAATGAACCTGCCTATATTCAACTGCTAGAACAGTTAGTAGAAGATAAGATTCAGCATGAACTAATTCAAGCTTATCTTCCCTCTCAAATTGGCATTGTTTTAATGAATCATGGATGTCCCCATAAAGCCAAAGGGTTTACTTCAGGAATTGATGAAAGTCAAGCGTTGTATGAGCAGGTACGGGAAACGTTAATTAACCGTTATCCGTTAATTTCTGTGGGTTGGTTAAACCATGACACTCCGTTAATTGAATGGACTCAACCTAACGCTCAATTAGCCGCGAAGAATCTCATTGAATTAGGGGCAAAAGCGGTGGTATTTATGCCCATTGGATTTGCCACAGAAAACCATGAAACGTTGTTAGATGTTGAACATATTATTGAGGCGTTACGTCGCCAATATTCTGATATTAAATATGTTCAAATGGAATGTGTCAACGATCATCCAGAATTTCTGAAAATGGCAGCAGATTGGGCAAATCCCCAAATTGAAGTGCTGTTCAATGAAATGGCTTTAGCGGTTAATCCGTCTTTGGCGAATGTTCATAGCCATGATGATCACCATCATAGCCATGATCATGATCATCACCATCATCATGATCATGGTCATCACCATCACCACCATTAAGGATTAAAAATGGGTGTTGGTTAAGAGTTAGTCACCAACACCCGATACGAGTAATTAACGGGGTTTAACTAAAAAGAGAATGGTATCAAAATTAACGGAGTTACCAAATCGTTGAGAATAAATCACGTTATATCGTTTCTTGATTGTGTTAGTCACAGTTTCTCTGTCTAAACCGTGCGGTTCATAATACACGATCCAGTAACGGGATTGAGTGGGCGGTAAATTATCAAACATTTTAGGCAGAAAGCTGGGCCCTTCTTCGCGGGTAGGAGGTATTTTTCCTGATGCCATTATGTGTAAGGATGAAGAGCCTTTGTAGTAGCGAGGAAGAGCTAAATGGGGTTCCCACTCATCAGCAAAAAATCCAATCACATCTCCCGGTTTTTCCTGTTGTTGAATCAGTTGAGCAACTCCTTTCCAATCATCATGGTAAATGACTTTATAGTAATGATTTAATCCTCCAGCAACTGCTATGAAATAAACAAGCCCAATTCCAAATGCAATGGCTCGATAGTGTCGCCACAACTGCTGAAAACCAACGGCTAGTAAAATTAGGTAATAAGGTGCTACAAAAATTAAGTAGCGGTCTCTCCAAATAGAACTTAAAACATGGGAAATGATCACCAGTAGAAGGCTGGGAAATAAAGCCCAAATTACAACCCAGAGTAGTTTAGGGGGATTTGTTTTTTCTTGAATTTGATCCTTAACTGTGAGTAAACTAATGCCGAGCAAAAATACCATTATTAAGGCATAAATGCCGTAAAATAACAGGCGAGTTTCGTTACGTGTCCAACTGGCTAAACTGAAGTCTAATTCCCTTAATTTATATAGATTAGTCAAGGGCCAGAAAGCAGTGAATTCAACGAGACTAGAGGGAATGGCTCCCAGACCGGGTTTAGCTTGATAGACAACCCAACCTGTCATAAATCTAGGGGTGGCTTTCCAAAGAACATAGGCAAAGGGCAACCAAAATAAACCGATTAAAATTAAGCCTTTTCCTAACTTGCGAAATCGATGTCTTTGCTCCCGAAATTTCCAGCCCAATAAAATTAAGTCTGCTAGTAATAGCAAAATATTTAAGGGCGTTGTTAACAAAGCTAAACCTCTAGCAAGAATCCAAGATCGAAAAGAATATTTTGTGGTGTTTTCTAAGATATCAATGAGGGCGAGAGTTCCCCATAAGGTTAAAAAGGTACTCAAGGAATACATCCGAATTTCTTGAGCATAGCCCACAAATAGGGGGGAAACTGCCATTACAAAAGCAGCCATTAAACCAACAGAACGAGATGCAACTTTTAACCCTAGTAAATAGGTGAGATAAACACTCCCTAAGCTAAACGGAACCGATAACAATCTTAACCAAGTATCACTGGTTCCGAAAACCATCCACAACCGTAGCAATACATAATAAAGGGGGCGAGTTCCTAATCGTAATTGTTCGGCATCTCGAATACTAAAGTTTTCATCAATCCAAAGGCTTTCTGTTCCGATTTGATATAAACGTAAGGCAGTTGATAAAACGAGGATTACAAGAATAGGAATCCAAGGACAAACCTTTGAATCTGATAGTTCTTTTGGTAGAAGCTGAGAACTCAGGATTTCTTTGTTTGATAGTTTCATATTTTAAGTGAGTGGTCTTAAATATTTCAACAACAAACGATATTTGTTGCTGATACTGAATTGAAAACATGACAAGATTAACTAACAAGCAAGATATATTGCTGGTAGCCAATTGATAAATGATGAAAAATTCAAAAACAAACTTAATTTGCTGAGGGCAATTCCGGGTGCAATCAGAATAACTTTAACAATGAGACAGGCAAAATCCTTTATTCAATAGATAGTCGCAGGTTGATCAATTAGAGGTTAAGTAGACTCAATGAATCTGGGTACAAACCGATTTTATTATTAAGATAGGATCCCTGAACATGACTCTAGCATAGCTTCATCAATCCGGCCAGTATTTTTTTAAATTAATAGAGCTTAAAAAATTGGCAGATTTGTTAAATTTAAGTCTGTATCTTTTTTAACTCAATACTTGAGACAGTCACTAATAGCCACATCCTTTACACCGTATAATTTTTGGCTATTATTTTCTAGCTGTATTTCCATAAACTTTGGTTAAAATTGTCGTGACCAGTCGGATAACCAGCGTTCAACAACAACTTTGGTTTGGGTGAAAAACTCAACGGCGTGCTGTCCTTGACCATGTAAATCTCCAAAAAAGCTATCTTTCCAGCCACTAAAAGGAAAGAATGCCATCGGTGCCGCCACCCCAATATTAATGCCAATATTTCCCGCCTGAGCTTCATAGCGAAATTTTCTCGCTGCTGCTCCACTCCGGGTAAACAAACAAGCCATATTGCCATATTGACTTTGATTCACAAAAGTGATCGCTTCTTCAATCGTATTCAGATGAATTAAACTTAAGACAGGGCCGAAAATTTCTGTGCGGGCCAGTTCTCCCAGGGGGTTAATGTCTTCTAAAATTGTTGGACGCACAAAATAACCTTGTTCATAACCGGAAATTTTGGGATTTCTGCCATCAATTAAAATTTTAGATCCTTCATCTTTTCCCTGTTGAATTAATCTTTCAATTCGAGTTTTACTTTGGGCGGAAATCACGGTTCCCATTTGTACAGTTTCGTCTAATCCATAGCCAACAATTCGAGTTTCTGCGGCGGTGGCGATCGCATCTGTAAAACTGTCTTTAGCTTGACCAACGGTAATGGCAATAGATGTGGCTAAACAACGTTGTCCGGCGCAACCAAAGGCGCTATCGGCGATAATTTTTGTGGTCATTTCTAAATCCGCATCCGGTAAAATAATCACTGGATTTTTAGCTCCACCTTGACATTGTGCCCGTTTTCCATTGGCTGCTGCGCGACTATAAACATATTGAGCAACGGGAGTGGAACCTACAAAACTAATGGCTTTAATATTAGGATGATCTAAAATAGCATCAACAGTTTCTTTGGCTCCATTAACTAAATTAATCACCCCTGGCGGTAATCCGATTTGATCAATTAAAGTAAATACTTTTTGCATCGTTAAGGGTACTTTTTCCGAGGGTTTAATAATACAAGTATTACCACAGGCGATCGCATAAGGAAAGAACCAAAAGGGAATCATCCCCGGAAAATTAAACGGAGCAATAATTGCGACAACGCCTAACGGTTGACGAATCATAATTTCATCAATTCCCCTAGCAATATCTTCTGAATTGTAACCTTGAATTAAAGTCGGAACTCCGCAAGCTACTTCAATATTTTCGATAGCTCGTTGGAGTTCAGCCACAGATTCTGCTAAGGTTTTTCCACATTCCAGGGTAATCGTTTGAGCTAATTCTTGTTGATTTTGTTCGAGTAAGTCTCGCAGTTTAAATAAATAACGGATGCGTTCTGTTACAGGGGTTCTTCGCCAGGAAGTAAAGGTTTGTTGGGCGATTGCAGCTACATCATTAAGTTCTGTTGCAGGAGATAGGGGAACTTTTGCTAATAGTTCTAAGGTCGCTGGATTAATCACATCCAGAGTTTCTTTCCCTGAAGAGTAACACCATTGACCGTTAATATAGTTGGGAATAATTGGGGTTTTTGTCATGGTTTTAATGTCCTAAAATAGATGATTAATTATTTGGTTCCAAATAAGCGATCGCCTGCATCTCCTAAACCTGGAATAATATAGCCATGTTCATCTAAATGATCATCAATAGCTGCGGTATATAAAGGAACGTCAGGATGATAGGAATGGAAATGATCAATGCCTTCTGGAGAGGCAATTAAACATAAAAATTTAAGAGATAATGGGTTGGCTTGTTTCAATCTTTGAACCGCAGCAACGGCAGTATTTCCAGTAGCAATCATGGGATCAACCACTAATATATCTCGTTCTTCTACATCATCAGGGAGTTTAAAATAATATTCAATTGGAATAAAGGTTCTAGGATCTCGATATAACCCAATATGTCCAACTCTAGCGGAGGGAATTAATTCTAAAATCCCATCTAAAATTCCTTGACCTGCCCGCATAATAGAAACAATTACCATTTTTTTCTCTGAAGCTAAAATCGGGGCTGCCATTGTCGCAAGTGGTGTTTTGATTAACTCTTGACGCAGAGGTAAATTACGGGTAATTTCATAAGCTAATAACATACTAATTTCTCGTAGCAATTGGCGAAACTTAGCCGTACTGGTTTGTTCTCGTCGCATCAAAGTTAGTTTATGTTGAATGAGAGGGTGTTGAATAATCGTAACGTTCGGATACATAAGTAATGAATGAGGTTGAATCGGTGATTATAATGGAGATGGAATTAACTCATAGACGTTTAGAAACCTGGTTTTTCTGTCATTCCTGATGACTATCAATCAATTTTAAACTTGTAGAGATTTCCAACACTGATCTACTTCTTGACTCAGGTTTAAGAGGTGACGACGAAGGTTAAATAGTCTCATAATTTGAGAACTAATTAATTTTAAAGATTCTGTTTGTGATCGAGCTAAATTGCGAGGCATAGAATCCATAACACATAACGTTCCAATGGCAAACCCTTCATCAGTTATTAAGGGATAACCTCCATAAAAGCGAATTTTAGGTTCGGATATAACCCAAGGATTATTAATAAATCGTTCATCTTCTAAGGTGTCAGGAACGATCATTAAATCCGTTTGTAATATACAATAAGAACAAAAGGCAATATCTCTTGAGGTTTCTGATGGCATCGGGCCAATAATCGACTTAAACCACTGACGATCCCGATCCAGTAAACTAATTAAAGCAATAGGTGTTTTACAAATATAGGTTGCGAGAAGGGTGAGTTCATCAAAAGCGGGTTCTGAGTTTGTATCCAATATTTTATAGTCATAAAGTGCATCTAATCGTTCTGTTTCGTTGTCGGGAACCCAAGCAGCTATCATAATAGGAGCAACCTAAAGTCAACAGTTGCTATTGTATCTTAATTTTAGTTTTTTAGTAAGAATATCCAATTCTATGATATTGAGACGAATCAAATTGTTAACACCTCGTGTTCTGAGTTTAACAACTTTAATCAGTAGTTGGATTGGGATTAATGAATCTATGCTTCCCGTACAAGCTGAAGTGATTTTTTCTTCAGGCGAAGGCAATGGTTCCTTTGGATTACTGAGTGATTTTGATGGCCAATACTTTTTAGGACAACAACAAATTGGCTATGAGTTTATTACCCAAGAACCGATTGAAATTCATCAAATTCATTGGAGTGGTCAATATTTTCCTGATGGGAAACCGACAACGGATAAATTTTCAATCAGAATCTTTAAAATTGTTGAAGAAAAACCGGAAATTATGCCCCAAATTAATGTTAAATTAACGGAAGTTCGCCCAACTCAAACGGATATTGAGCGGTTTTCCCATCCGGTTTTTAATTATGTAGGTTTAGTACAACCGTTTAGGTTAGAAATAGGACGTTATTTGCTATCAATTGTTAATCATACTCAGAACCATTCTGATGATTGGTTATGGATGACAAGTGATCCGAAAACTCAGTTACCAGGTGTTGATATAAAAATTTTTTTTCGAGATCAGGATGGGATGGCTTGGAAAAGCGGATTAACAGGGAAAATGTCCTTTACAATTCTAGGTGAACCCGCTTCCAATTCTAATCATTAAAATCAAGCTCAGAGGGAAATTACTCATCAGTTTTCAAGTTTTTTTCTAGGGCATTATTACCTATAAGGAGTAATAATAAAATCAGGCTCAGTTTAATTAACCAAGGTGTAGCCACAAAAAACCAAATCATACAGATGACACCCATCAAAGTTGCTAAAAGTTTGGGTAAGTCATCTAGTTCCCATTGGGGATTACCCAGACTGACCCAAACAGCAATACAACTCATCAACAAAGGAATCAAGCAAATCGGAACCATTGTAATTATGTTTTAATGGAGCTTATTCATCGTATCCTTTATTACACATTTTGTTCCAGTTGCTCCTGATAGACTTCTAAAATTTAACATTTATATATAAAGATAGAAGGGGCTGGAGAGCAGAACCTATAAAAACCTTGGATTTAGCGTTATACTAACTAAAAAAATAGCCGTTGAGTGTTGATCATGTTAGGCAAATTTTTCAATAAACCGACTGCTGATGAAAGTGCTCGTGTTCCACCCGGACAATATCTGACTAAAGGATTTCCGGTTTTAACCTATGGGGAAACCCCCCAAGTTTCTATTGAAAATTGGCAGTTAAAAATTTGGGGTTTAGCTACACCTAAAACCTTTAGATGGTCTGATTTAATGGCAATGCCTCAAAGCCATTTTACCGCCGATTTTCATTGTGTAACTCACTGGTCAAAATTAGATGTACAGTGGACGGGAATTAAAGTGACTGATTTTATGAAATATGTTGACGTTTATCCCCAAGCGGTTCATATTATGGAACACTGTTATGGCGGGTATACAACTAATATTTCAATAGAGGATTTTTTACGAGAAGAAAACTTTTTTGCTCATCGAGTTTTTGATGAACCGTTATCCCAGGATCATGGAGGGCCTCTGCGGTTAGTGGTTCCTCATTTATATGCTTGGAAAAGTGCTAAATGGATTAATGGCTTAGAATTTCTTGATCATGAAGAATTGGGCTTTTGGGAACGAAATGGCTATCATAAAAGGGGGGAACCTTGGGAAGAAGAACGCTATAGCGATTAGTTTTAAGCTCTAAAAACTCTGGGTAACAGTTGGGTTTTTGATTCTTGAACCCAACTTATCCCCTAAATTTGGTATAATCATTCTAGTGCTAATCTTAATTACCCTTAACGATTATGACTCTAACAAAAACTGAAGCAAGACAACTTTTAGAACGGATGATCTTTGATGATGAACATCCGCGAGACTGGGTACAGGATGTGTGGGATATGAGCCCCATGTTAGGAGAAAGTGCTGCACGACTTTTGGATGCGTTTGATATGTTAATCGACTGTTCTTCGGAAGAAAAATTAGAGAATTTAGTTCAAAGTTTATATGCAGAACGTTTAGAATCAACTTAAAATTAACGGTTTATTAAAAAATCGAATGTCTGACAGCCTTTCTCACTTTCACATTTCCCCCTGGTTAACTCCCATTGCTTATTTTTTATCTTGTCGTTTGATTATTCCATGCTATTTTAAGAGGATTAAAATTGAGGGTCAGGATTATTTACCCCAAACAGGTGCCGCCATTCTCGCACCGACTCATCGGTCGCGATGGGATGCCATTTTATTAGCATATGCGGCGGGACGTTGGGTGACGGGACGAGACTTAAGATATATGGTTTTATTACAACAAACTCAGGGGTTTCAAGGATGGTTTATTCAACGTTTGGGTGGGTTTCCCATTAACCGAGAAAACCCTGGAAAATCAAGTATTCGCTATAGTATTGAACTTTTAAAACAAGAACAAATTTTAGTTTTATTTCCTGAAGGACATATTTTTTTAGATCCCGAACTTCATCCAATTCAACCCGGAGTCGCACGAATTGCATTACAAACCTTATCCCAAAAACCTGATTTAGACTTAAAAATTATTCCCATTAGTATTCGTTATGATTCTCCTGCTCCCATTCATCAAGGGTCTTCTGTACACATAAAAATTGGTTTTCCTCTTCAGGTTAATGATTATATTCAACCCTCCATTAAAGCCGCTACAAACTTTTTAACTTACGATTTAGAAATGGCGTTAAAAACCTTACATCATCAATGATTCATTCTCGATTAACGGGATCAAGCGATGCTTCAAGGTTTAGCGGGAGAATCCTTTTAAAAATTTGACTTTTCTGATAAAATTTTAAACCATATCCTCCATAGAAAATTTTATTTTTAATACTCCCTTTAATCTTAAGCTAAAAATGACAGACGATTTTGACCTTGATCCAGTTTCCCCTGTTCATTCTATACTAACTCCAGACACAGAACCAGATTCTCTGGATGTAAAAACAACAAATTCCCTAGAAAATATTGACCAACTTCGTCAATTTCGCGCTGAAAAAATTAAAGAAATTTATCACAGTTTGCGTCCGGGTCAACAACAAATGGGAGATTGGAAGCAAGGGCCATTAGCCATTTCTGCGGTTCCCGGTGCGGGAAAATCAACCGGAATGGCGGTGGCTGCGGCTCTTACTATTGCTCATCATCAACTTCATTCTCGCCGTCAATTAGTAATTGTAACCTTTACCCGTTCAGCAGCAGCTAATATTCGAGTTAAAATTATAGAAAATCTTAAAGCACTTAAATTACCATTAGGGGGATTTGTTGTTTATACGTTACATGGTTTAGCGTTAAATATTGCCTTAAAAAATCCTGAATTATCGGGGTTAAATTTAGAGAATGTTACCTTAATTTTACCGACTCCTAGTAATCGGATTACTCGTACCTGTGTTGAACAGTGGATTGCGGCAAATCCCCGCCATTATCAACGATTAATTGAGGGGGTTCAATTTGATGGAGAAGAAACAGAACGATTAAGAAGACAATCAGTTTTACGAACGGAAATTTTACCGAATCTAGCTTGGAAAGTGATTCAAGAAGCCAAAAGTTCGGGGTTAAAACCGGAAGATTTAAATCAAATTTCAGAACAAATTCCTGATGATTATGAAATTTTAAAAATAGCTGGTGGATTATATAAAAATTATCAAAATCTGTTGCGATCGCTCAATTTAATTGATTATGATGAAATGATTTTAGCCGCCTTACGGGTTTTAGAAAATCAAGCGGTGCGTCAAGTTTGGCAAAATCAAGTCTTTGCTGTATTTGAAGATGAAGCTCAAGATTCGACTCCTTTACAAAGTAAACTCTTAAGAATTTTAGCTAGTTCTTCTGATTCCAGTTCTGAATTAGAACGTTTAAATTTAGTTCGAGTCGGAGATCCAAATCAAGCGATTAACTCAACCTTTACTCCGGCTGACCCCATTTATTTTCGAGATTTTTGTAATGAATGTGAACAGTTACAACGGTTAGCAACAATGGATCAGGCGGGGAGAAGTAGTTGCATTATTATTGATGCGGCTAATTCTATGTTATCGTGGGTTAATCGCTCAAAATTAGCAGGAAATGAGCAACCTTTTCGAGAGCAAATGATTCGGTTAGTCGGATGGAATGACCCTCAACCGAATGCCAATCCACCCGCCTATGGTCGAGGTTTAGAACTGTGTGAACCTGCGGATATTTATCAAACCGTTGAGTGGATTGTGCAACGAATTTTAACAATTGCAAACGATCATCCTCAAGGATCATTTGCAATTTTACTGCGAGAAAATAAACAAGGAGAATTTATTACTAATGTTTTTAATAACCCTCAAGTTTATAATATTAAAATCCCAGAGGAATTCTACACCAAAATTCGCATTTATGATGCGTCTCAACAGGCGCGAAATTCTAAAATTCCTGGGGAGATGTTAAATCTATTACAATTTTTAGATCGTCCCCATTCACCGGATTATTTAAAATTAGCTTTAAAAGTTTTAGGCGATCGCAATTTAATTCCGAATTTAGATTATAATAAAATTGCCATTAATCCTGAAGAATTTCTTTATCCTGGCCCCCTTGATCCGCCACAATCGGAAGAAATTCGTCAATGTCGTTATTTTTGCTGTCAATTATTGCAAGCTCGTTTAGAACTTCCTCCTTATCAATTAATTTCTTTTTTAGCCTTATCCCTGCGCTATGAACGAACGGAATTAGCAACAGCCGATAAATTAGCAGCACGCATTGGTCAACACACTTTGGGTAGTCATTCGATGGGGACTATTTTAGAAGTTTTGAATGATATTGTTAGTTCAGAACGATTTGAACCCGTTGATATTGATGATGAGGAAAGCTTTAAAGACAGTCCCTATACTCGTGAAGGTCAATTAACCTTAATTACCATGCACAAAGCCAAAGGATTAGATTGGGATTATGTGTTTCTTCCCTTTTTACAAGAGTCTACAATTCCGGGGAGTTTACGAGTTTTACCGCAAACAAAATTTCTCGGAGAAATCACGCTTTCTGAAGTCGCTCGTGCTCAAATTCGCGCCGCTTCTCACGGACAACAATTAATTCCTGATGTTGTTACTGCTTGGGAACAAGCGAAGGATTTAAAAACCGCCGAAGAATATCGGTTACTGTATGTTGCGATGACCAGAGCTAAACGTTTTTTATGGATGTCTGCATCTCGTTTTGCTCCCTATACTTGGCATAAACCCGAAAATCAGCAAGAACAAAAACCTTGTCCGGTTTTTATTGCTTTAAAACAACAATTTCCTCAACATTTTATAGAAAAAGTTTAAAAATTAGGGTACTTTTTTAAATCCAGTCTGGGCGAAATTTGAACATTAAAATTTTGGGATTTTAAGTAACTAATTGTCTCTTCTGCATTCTGTACCCAAAATAAGCGATCAAAGAGAATTAATGATTGAGGTTTCTGAATTAATGGAGTGGTAATAACTGCACCTACAGGAATATGGGCTTGTTGTTGATTACCGGATGATTGTTCTGAAAGAAATAGTTTAATTCGTCCAAGAATGTCGTCATTGAAGATTTCTTGCGGGTTTAAATGTAAAAGTACCATAATTTCTGATTCCTCTGTTTCCAACTTTTCTAACAAAGGAGAAGCTATTTTCTCAATCCGAGGTAGGGTATTTGCTAATTGTAAACTATCAATAATGACTTGAGTTTTATCGTCCTGCTTATCCGTTTTTCCAGTAATTAATACGATATCATTTTCTTTGGGAAAATCTTTAATGTCTTGAAAGGTTCGCGGAAAAACAATCGCCTCCATTTGTCCGGTTAAATCTTCAATTTGTAAAAATGCCATGCGATCGCCTTTTTTAGTCGTATGGAGTTTAATAGCAGTAATTACAACAACCACTTTAACCTTAGATTTTTTGTCCGTTAATTCTGCTAAGGTAACTCGTTCCTCTACAACAATAGATTCTAAGAGAGATTTTAAAGGATGTTCAGAAACATAAAATCCCAGTAATTCTTTCTCAAGTTGTAGTTTTTCTTGAACTGTAAAATCTTCCAGTTTTGCAGGTTTTGGTGCATCTTCGTGGGTATTAATGGTATTCGTTCCCCCACCTAAAATATCAAAGATACTTTGTTGGCCAACAGCCCGATCTTTAGCTTTACTTTGCGCCCAAGTAATTAATTTATCTAAATGATCAATAGCTTGGCGACGGTTAGGGTTGAGTTTATCTAATGCTCCACATTTAATCAAAGATTCTAACGCACGGCTATTGACAAGTTGTAAATTAATGCGATCGCATAAATCAGGAAAACTCTTAAATTCTCCCCCTTCTTGACGCACAGCTAATAAATGTTCTATAGCACCTTCTCCTACATTTTTAATAGCCGAAAGTCCAAAAATAATACTGTTATCGGAGGGGGTAAAATCCATACCCGAAAGATTAATATCCGGCGGGATAACCTTAATTCCGAGGGATTTTTGGCAAGATTCAATATACTTTTGAATTTTATCCGTATCGCCACTATTCGCACTTAATAAAGCTGCCATATATTCAACGGGATAATTCGCTTTTAAATAAGCGGTTTCATAGGTGACATAGGCATAAGCCATTGAATGGGATTTATTGAAGCAATTAGAAGCAACTAAACCACTATTAAGAATAAAGTTATGATCTTGTTCTACGCCAATATCATAAACAGGTTGGGTTCCTAAAGATTTGCGACTAATAATTTTAACCATTTTTATAGCTCTCTAAAATTTGTTCAATTTTTAACTTTTTACGTTGAAGCCCTAAATGGGGATATTGATAAATTAAATTATAGAATATTTTTAT
The DNA here is from genome assembly GCF_046067725.1 of Planktothrix sp. Taxonomy (NCBI): domain Bacteria; kingdom Bacillati; phylum Cyanobacteriota; class Cyanophyceae; order Oscillatoriales; family Microcoleaceae; genus Planktothrix; species Planktothrix sp. Next base: position 10,812 of record NZ_JBJUDF010000002.1, on the reverse strand, counting down.
GTGTTGACGGCTATAGATTCTCCAATAATAAACTTTTTTTAAGTAATGTTCGACTACTGAACCCATTCCCAGGCGTTTTGTGAGTTCGCAAGCAAATTCAAAAGAACCTACTATACCCACTAATAGGAATTGAGCGACATTCCATCCCTTGATTAAAAATAGCAATAATCTGCTGTTTTTGATCAGGGTTTAATTGTTGATAGTTTAAAATTTTCATATTAATTTTAATTCAAGTTAATCTGTTTTAATTCTAAACCTTTTTCAAAAATTTCATCAATAGGTAACATTTGACCATTAGTGGTCATAAATTTATGGTCTTTGGTTGCTCGAATAACTGAACCATCTTCTAGGCAATATTCAAAAACTTCTTGTTCTCCTCGATGATGCCATTGAGCGATGGGTTGAGTATAGATATAACCCTGATTATTAACAGTATAAACTGTGCATTCTATTTTTTCCTCAACAATTTTACCGATGGGCATTGCTCCATATTCAACAGTCAAAATTTCTGTATCATAACTCAAACAATATTCAGCGAATTGAACCATTTGTTCAAATAACTTTTCTGCCAATTTTTGCTGGACTCCATTTTTGGTTGCACCGTCAATAAAGAGTTCCCTTTGCTTCTGCATTTCTTCTGCTTTCTTTTTACCCATACAGTTGTGGGCAATAAAATTATTGGCAATAAAATTATGAGTTTCAGGAATGCTTAAATCAAACACTTCTTCTTTGCCTATGTACTCAATTCCAACAATTTCATCCCAAAAAACATCCGATTCTGCGATCGCTTTTAATTGGTCATTTTGAAAGGCGATTGCAAAATTTTCCACACGATGACGAGATAGACTACGAGAGGGTACTTTCTGGAAATTTAAACCAGAAGACATAGTACCTCTTGGTGTTCCCACAGCCTGATCAATTTTATCCCATGTCATCTGAGTTGCTTTTTTGACTTGAGCAATTAGTGTAATAACTTCCGGTGGAATTGTATGTTTTGATTGATTCCGAACTTTATCTTTGATCAATAAATAACAAAGTTCTGCTTGCTCTGTTTTATAAGAACTCAAGTTAGGCTTAATTAATTCACAAAACTTGAGCATATCTTCTCGTCCGGTAATTTGGACTCGATAAGAAATGTGAGGTTTACCATTATATTGAATAGTTTTCACATTAAAGAGTGAAACAATGCCTAAACGGAGTAGTAGATGTTGAATTTGCTTGATCAAAACCGGAGAAGTTGAAGTATAGTCAGTATGACCAATGCTAGTATCAAAACTTCCATCGGTTGACCATAAAGTTCCTAAGAAAAGTTGTAATTGATTTCGAGATAATGTGAAAACCCATTCGGGAATTTCTTTGTCCCTAGAGTGAGCTCGTTTAAGATGAGCATCTACCCATTTATTGAAAGAAGAAACAAACCCAATACGAGCATAAGTGACAGATTTTCGCCCCGGATGTACTTGATGATCAATGGGTGCTGGTTTGCCAAAAAGTTCTTTTGCACACTGATTAAAATCATCTATTAATTCTTGATCGCTGTTACAAAAATAACTACAAGCTGGACTCTTTGTGGATAAATGACCGTCTCCAATTAAATACGCGACCAACTTGATTTGAGCATCTGATATTTTACTTTGATTCGTAATCGGGAGAGTTTTTGCTAAACCCACGCGATCGCCAATTTTAAAGGACTTTAATGGTTTCCATCCTAAGACTGTATAGAAAAGATGATCGTCAGTAGCTTTAATTTGGTGATTCGTTTTCGTGGTAATTTGCCAAATATCCCGAACTCCATTCGGATGAATTTCTGTGATGGGTTGTTGAGTGATTTTTTGAGTATTAAGATTGAGAGAAAAGACTTTCCTACCTAACCAATATTCAGGAGATTGTGCAATTTCTTTTAAGGAAACCAAGTTTCCAGTAGCAGCATCTAAAATTTGCGTGGATCCACTCAAACATCGGCGAAGAATATCGGCTTGACCTAAAGAATAGCCCGCTAAATCTTGAGCTAATTTCATGATTTGTTCTTGAAAACATAAAATTCCATAGGTTTCTTTTAAAATCGGTTCTAACATCGGGTGATCATATCTAATTTCATCCCGTCCATGTTTACGATCAATAAATTGGGGAATTAAACCCGCATCTAACGGCCCCGGACGATAGAGTGCTAAAATAGAAGAAATATCATCTAAACAGGAAGGTTTGAGTTTTTTAACAATATCCATCATTCCAGAAGATTCTAGCTGAAAAATTCCATCTAAATCTCCTTTTTCTAGCAATTTATAGGTTTTTTTGACATCTTCCGGTAACTTTTTATGAGTTTTATAAGCATCTTGTGCTCTCCTTTCTACATCAGACGGTAGTTTTTCAGGATCAATTTTATACTGATATTTTTCTGCAATATAATCAACAGCTTTTTGAATCATGGTTAAATTTTTTAACCCTAAAAAGTCCATTTTTAACAATCCAACTGCCTCTAAATCCTCCATATAATATTGAGTAATTACCGCCCCATCATTATTGCGTTGCAGGGGAACAATTTCGTCTAAAGGTTGTTTAGAAATCACCACACCCGCCGCATGAACCCCGAAGGTTTTGTTGGTTCCTTCGATGCGAATTGCCATATCTAACCATTGTTTAACACTAATGGTACTCACTTCTTCCCCCGCTTCATTATGAACCGGAACTTGTTCATGATCATACGCTTCTTTGAATTCTGGGGCGGGACTTTGATCGGAAATCATGACTTTTAAAGGGGTCGGTTTTCCCCGTGAAACCGGAATTAATTTTGCCATTTGATCCGCTTTTTTATAGGAAATTCCTAATACCCTAGCCACATCTTTTAACACGGCTTTAGAGGTCATGCGGTTAAAGGTAATAATTTGAGCCACCTTATCTTCCCCATATTTATCGGTGACATATTTAATCATTTCATCCCGTCGTTCAATACAAAAATCCGTATCAATATCCGGCATAGATTTTCGTTCAGGGTTTAAAAATCGTTCAAATAATAAACCATGATGCACCGGATCAATATTAGTAATTCTTAAGGCGTAAGCCACTAATGATCCCGCCGCAGAACCCCGTCCTGGCCCGACAGGAATATTGTTATCTCTGGCAAATTTAATATAATCCCAAACGACTAAAAAGTAGGTTGAAAACCCCATCTTTTGCATCATTTTGAGTTCATATTCTAAGCGTTCTTTATAGACGGGTTTAATCTCGCTTCGGGTTTTAGCATTCATCCGTTCTAATAACCCTTTCCAGGTCACTTCTTCTAAGTAGGTATCGGCAGTATGATCTGGGGGAATGGGATAGTCAGGGATGCGAGGTTCTCCTAAAATACCATTATAGGGTTCTACTTTATTGGCAACTTCTACGGTATTCTGAATGGCTTCTTGAATAAGATCATCGGATAAATGATCTCTAAATAGTTGCGCCATTTCTTCAGCAGATTTTAAATATTCTGTTCCGCTATAGCGCATTCGTTTTTCTTCATTAATTAATTTTTGGGTATTAATACAAAGTAAGGCATCATGGGCTTCCACATCATTACAGGAGATAAAATGGGAATCATTCGTAGCGACAATTTTAATCTTTAATTCTTGACTAATTTTAACAATCTCAACATTGACCATCCGATCTTCTGGAGATCCATGATCCTGAATTTCTAAATAAAAATCCTCTCCAAATACATCTTTATACCATTGGGCAACGTTTCGCGCCACATCATACCGTCCTTGTAAAATTGCCTGGGGAATTTCTCCGCCTAAACAAGCACTGGTAACAATTAACCCTTCATGATATTCTTCTAATAGTTCTTTATTAATACAGGGACGTGCAAAAATGCCTTTTCCTTGAAATCCTTGCAAATGTGAAATGGTGGTTAATTTGACTAAATTTTTATACCCTTGGGTATTTTTCGCCAAAACTACTTGATGATATTTTTTTCGTCGAGTATCTTGAACTTTAACATCTCCATTGATCACATACATTTCATTCCCAATAATCGGTTTTATATTTTTATTACGACAGGTTTTAATTAACTCAATTGCCCCATACATGACTCCATGATCAGTAACAGCGATCGCGGGCATTCCTAACGCTAATGCTCGGTCAATTAATTGAGGTAATTGAGACGCACCATCCAATAAACTATAATCGCTATGAATATGTAATCCGACAAAAGACATAGTTGAGTTCCTTGATTAAATTAAGATTAAAAATAATAGAGATAAAATGATTGACTTCCGTAATATTAACACAGTTTGGGCTTCTATATTCGTAGAAACACTGGCTCAATTAGGATTAAAAACTGCTATTGTTTGTCCCGGTTCCCGTTCCACACCTTTAACGATTGCTTTTGCTCAACATTCTAGCATAGAAACCATTCCAATTTTAGATGAACGGTCTGCCTCGTTTTTTGCTTTAGGAATTGCTAAAAAAAGCGGAATTCCGACGGCTTTAGTTTGTACGTCAGGAACCGCAGGAGCGAATTTTTATCCGGCTATTATAGAAGCGAAAGAAAGTCGAGTTCCATTATTAATTTTAACAGCAGATCGTCCTCCTGAATTACGAGATTGTCATGCAGGACAAACCATTGATCAAGTTAAATTATACGGCACTTATCCGAATTGGCAAACAGAATTAACGGTTCCCAGTTTAGATTTAGCATTATTACGTTATTTACGCCAAACCTTAATTTATACTTGGGAGCGATCGCAATTTCCCATTCCCGGTGTTGTCCATCTTAACATTCCCTTTCGTGATCCGTTACACCCCGTCTGTCAACCGGAAACTGAAGCATTAAAATCGATATTTCCTGATAATTTTTTTGCTACAATCAATTCAGTAAAAACTTCTATTTTTTCTGGTTTTGATGCTAATTTTTTATTGAAACAGGGGTCTAATTATTCTCAAGGAATTATTATTGCTGGTGTCGCTCAACCGCAAAATGCAGAAGGTTATTGTCAAGCGATCGCCCATCTTTCTCAACAGTTCAACTATCCTGTCTTAGCAGAGGGATTATCCCCCGTTAGGAATTATTCTACCCTTAACCCTTATTTAATTTCAACCTATGATTTAATTCTAAGAAATCCAACTTTAGCTGACAAACTCGTCCCTCAAGTTGTCATTCAAATTGGAGATTTACCCACGAGCAAAACCCTGAGAAATTGGCTAGATCAAAAACAACCCGACTATTTTATTCTTGACCCTAGCTATCAAAATTTAGATGGGTTACATGGAAAAACAACCCATTTAAGAATATCGATTGAACAGCTATCAGAACAAATTCATGATCAGGAAGCTCCAGACCCCTTAAATCTGATGGAATCTCAATTGTATTGTCATCTATGGTGTGAGTTAGAATCTCAAATGAAAACGGTTATTAATCAACAATTAGAAGCTATTAATTTATTAATAGAACCTAAAGTTGCTTGGTTACTGCCTCAAATTCTACCTAAAAATACACCGATTTTTATCGCTAATAGTATGCCAGTCCGAGATGTAGAATTCTTTTGGAGTCCTAATTCTTTAAATATTCAACCCTTTTTTAATCGCGGTGCAAATGGAATTGATGGAACTCTATCTACAGCATTAGGAATCGCCCATCATCAACACAGTAGTATTTTATTAACCGGAGATTTAGCTTTACTTCATGACACCAATGGATTTTTAATTAGAAACAAATTCATCGGGCATTTAACGATTATTTTAATTAATAATAATGGCGGTGGGATTTTTGAAATGTTACCCATTTCTCAATTTGACCCTCCCTTTGAGGATTATTTTGCAACGCCTCAAAATATTAATTTTGCTCAATTAGCTACAACTTATAATATTGAATATGAAAAAATCCTATCTTGGGAACAGTTGAAACAACGATTAAATCCCCTTCCCAATACTGGGATTAGGATTTTAGAAATTCAAACTAATCGCAAAATTGATGCTCAATGGAGGCAAAAACATCTACAGCAATTCGCCAATCAACTCAATTTAAAACCCCTCTAACCGTAGGGTGCGTAAGCGATGTTAATTATGGCAAAGCACAAGAACGGGTTATTCAGTATCAAAAAAATCTGGATTATGCGCGTTTGGCTGCTAGTCGTGCTAAATAGTTATATTAATGAACAATATTGATGGTGCGTGCGGAGCTTACACACCCTACGGGATTTGTAGGATTTAATAGGAGAATATAAGATTAAAATGGTTCTGGTTTGATTTTTAATTATTATTTATTCTATGATATGATCATCATTAAGTTTTAGTGCTTCTATAGCAAGTCTAAATAGGTTGTAATCATCTCTATGACTAAAACCCTTACCGTAGGGGCAATTCATGAATTGCCCCTACCACAAATCAAATAGGATTGCTATATGTCTCTCACCGAAGAAATTTTATCTCAAATCTCTGGAAACCCTTTGAACGGTCTGCGAAAAGCAGATGAACTGTGGACGAAGTTAAAAAATAATCGTATTCCTGTTCCTGATAGCGTTAAACAAGAGTCTCAACCGTTAGGAATGGTCGATTATGATATTGTAATTAGTGGGGGGACTCTGGGAATTTTAATCGGTACAACCTTAGCGATGAAAGGGTGGCGAGTAGCGGTATTAGAACGCGGTAAATTGCGAGGACGGGAACAAGAATGGAATATCTCTCGCAAAGAATTAGAAGTTTTGATTGACTTAAATTTGCTATCTGAGGTAGAATTAAAAACAGCGATCGCAACAGAATATAACCCAGCCCGTTTAAGCTTTCCCAATAGTGATGATATTTGGGTAAAAGATGTTCTAAATATTGGAGTTGATCCGGTTTATTTATTAGAAACCCTTAAAAATCGGTTTGTAGAATCAGGAGGAATCTTATTAGAAAATACAGCTTATGAATCTGCTATTATTCATCCTGATGGAGTGGTGGTAAAAGTAACCTCAACTAACTCCTCTAGCATTGAAGGAGAGGAATTAGGAGAGAATTCAATCATCCTGAAAACCCGTTTATTAATTGATGCAATGGGTCATTTTTCTCCTTTAGTTCGACAAGCTAGACAAGGACAAAAACCCGATGCCGTGTGTTTAGTGGTGGGAACCTGTGCAACGGGTTATCCTCATAATAAAACAGGTGATATTTTTGCTTCTTTTACTACTGTAAACCATCAATGTCAATATTTTTGGGAAGCCTTTCCCGCCAAAGATGGAAGAACAACTTATTTATTTACCTATTTAGATGCTGATCCTCAACGATTTAGTTTAGAATCTTTGTTTGAAGATTATTTTAAACTTTTACCTCAATATCAACAAATTGAACTTCATCAATTAACCTTTAAACGGGCATTATTTGGGTTTTTTCCTTGTTATAAAAATAGCCCATTAAAAATGCCTTGGAATCGTGTTTTTGCCATTGGAGATAGTAGCGGGAATCAATCTCCGTTAAGTTTTGGAGGGTTTGGGGCGATGGTGCGTCATTTGAAACGGTTAACGAATGGTATTGATCAAGCGTTAAAAACCGATCAATTAAGCCAAAATGCCTTATCTTTATTACAACCTTATCAACCCAGTTTATCAGTAACATGGTTATTTCAACGGTCGATGAGTGTGAAAGTTCAACAAACTATTAACCCCGAACAAATTAACCAATTATTAGCAACAGTATTTCAAGAAATGGAACAATTAGGAGAACCAATTTTAAAGCCATTTTTGCAAGATGTCGTGCAGTTTTTTCCTTTAACTCAAACGTTATCAAAAACCGCTATTTCTCATCCCGGTTTAATTTTTAAAATTATTCCTCAAGTCGGATTAATCAGTTTAATAGATTGGACAATTCACTACTGGAATTTAGGGCTTTATACAGGTTTATATTCCCTTGCAAAAACCTTAGAACCTGTGTTTAAAAAATTGTCCTCTTCCTCTCAATATTATTATTATCGGTGGTTAGACGCTTGGCAATATGGTTCAGGACAGGATTATGATTAAATACGCCATAATTAATTATTGTAGGGTGCGTAAGGAATTAGCGCACGCACCATCAACATTATTATTTCATAAAACCAAGTTCAAGGTGCGTTTTACGCACCCTAGATTTAAAATGAGTTAAATCACTCCTAAACTGGATAATCCTAAAATGACACCCGCCCCTAAAATATGACCAAAACTTGTGGTTGCTAAAACCGCAGGTAAGCCAAACCCACCAAACAAATTAGGAGACGGTAATTGAGGGCCAGCATTGGGCTGCTGAATTGAGAATTTACCAATGGCGATCGCCACAATATTGCACACAATCATCACAATGGCAATGGTGGGACTCCAAGCATGAGTCACAGGAGTGGCTGTAGCAGCGGCTAAAAGCATCATGGAATGATCTCCTAAAGTTTTTTAAACTATACCCAAGGGTAATTAATCGTTATAGCTAAGATGTTTTACCAAACAAAGGTAATTCATTTTCGCCCTTGTAGCAATACTTAACATTTTGTCTCTGAAATTGCTATCCTAAGGTTAAACAAACAGCCCGACTCACAGAAACCATTAATTTTAAGATGACTCAACAACCAACCCGCATCTGTATCCTGGGAGGAGGTTTTGGTGGACTCTACACCGCCTTGCGTTTAAGTCAATTTCCTTGGGAAAAATCACAAGAACCTGAAATTGTTCTAGTGGATCAAAACGACCATTTTCTATTTTTACCTCTGCTGTATGAACTGCTAACGGATGAACTGCAACCTTGGGAAATTGCCCCAGCTTTTGAAGATTTATTAAAAGATACTAAAGTGCGGTTTTGTCAAGGGGCTGTCAGTCAAATTGAGATTGAAAATAAACAGGTTAAATTGCTAAATAACACGGAGATTGACTATGATTATTTAGTGTTAGCATTAGGGAGCGAAACCCCCTTAGATTTTGTTCCAGGTGCTGAAGATTATGCAATTCCATTCCGAAGTCTGGCTGATGTTTATCGGTTAGAAGAACAGTTACGACTCTTAGAAACTTCAGATCAAGATACAATTCGGGTGGCTATTGTTGGGGGGGGTTATAGTGGGGTAGAATTAGCTTGTAAATTAGCCGATCGCTTAGGGGAAAAAGCCCGAATTAGAATTATTGAACAATCCGAAGAAATCTTAAAAACCTCTCCTGAATTTAACCGAGAAGCGGCGACCAATGCTTTATTAGAGCGAGAAGTTTGGATCGATTTAGAAACAACAGTATCAGCCGTTAAATCGGATAAAATTTTATTAGAATATCGAGGAGTAATTAATGAAATTCCGGTTGATCTGGTACTCTGGACAGTGGGAGCACAAGTCTCTCCTATCGTGCGATCGCTACCGTTAAAACAAAACAAACGGGGACAAATTGTCACCACATCAACCTTACAAGTGATGGATCATCCTGAAATTTTTGCTTTAGGAGATTTATCAAGTTGTAAAGATGCGGAAGGTCAAATGATTCCCAAAACAGCCCAAGCCGCTTTTCAACAAGCTGATTATACCGGGTGGAATCTTTGGGCTTTATTAACAGGAAGACCCTTATTACCTTTCCGTTATAATGGGTTAGGCGAAATGATGACATTAGGCAGCGATAACGCCACCTTAAGCGGTTTAGGCGTTCAATTAGACGGTCAATGGGCTCATTTAGCTCGACGATTAATTTATTTATATCGCTTCCCCACCCTAGAACATCAAGTCCGAGTTGCTGTTAATTGGATGACTCGACCTGTGCAGAATTTCTTAATTTCAATTTCTTCCCAAAATAGCGTTAAGGAATAACACTTGATTAACCGGGTTTTTGTATTAAAATCTTTTTTAATTTGCTGTTTTTATGTAGAAACCCGGTTTTTGATGAAACTGTTAAAGGATTGAATATTAACCATGATTAACCAACAAAATCATAGCCTTGAAAAACCCCGTGTTATTTTTTTAGATGCGGTAGGTACATTATTTGGAGTGCGTCATAGTGTCGGGGAAGCTTACCGCATGATTGCAGAACAATTCGGAGTCAAAGCTGACGCTAAAATTTTAGATCAAGTATTTTTTCAATGTTTTTTATCGGCACCAAGTATGGCATTTCCAGGCGTCGATCCGGGTGAAATTCCTCAATTAGAATTTGAGTGGTGGAAAGCGATCGCCGAACAAACCTTTAAAACCGTTAAACTCTATGATAATTTTACAGATTTTTCTGAATTTTTTCAATCCTTATATGATTATTTTCAAACGGAAAAACCTTGGTTTGTGTATTCGGATGTGCCCCCACGATTAAAAGCTTGGCAAGATCAAGGAATAGAATTAGGAGTTTTATCCAACTTTGATTCCCGATTATATCCTGTTTTAGACGCTTTAGATTTAGCTCAATTTTTCCAAACTGTGACCATTTCTACAGAAGTAGGAGCGGCTAAACCGAGTTCTGAAATCTTCCAAATTGCCTTAACTAAACATAACTGTTCCCCCGAAAAAGCTTGGCATATTGGTGATAGTTTAAAAGCCGATTATCAAGGAGCAAACGCTCTTGGAATTCGAGGAATCTTACTACATCGAGAAGAATCTCCTAAAGGGATTTTAGATGAATATGAAACTTTAGAACAAATTCCGATATCCTAAAGTAGAGACGAGCCACGGCGCGTCTATCTTTACGAGCCACGGCGCGTCTATCTCTAAAGACTCTCTACAAGAAGTGAGGAGCTAGAAAAACAGTGGAAGAACACCGGAAAACCCCAGAAGAACCTGTTCAAAATCGTTCATTTCAGGAATTTTCATGGCCTTTTTGGCCCGTTGTCCCCATTTATCCCTACAGTCAACGGCGAACGCTCCGCACAGAAGTGGTTCCGAATCAG
>NZ_JBJUDF010000001.1:0-12705 GCF_046067725.1 Planktothrix sp. | reverse complement strand
GGTTTAACCCCGACCCAACAGGAAATTTTGGAACGTTTAAAAGCGGGGGAAACCTTAGAAACCATTGCAAAAGCTTTAAAGGTTAAAGTCACTCAAATTCAAACTGAATGGACAAAGATGTATTTAAAAGCTCAAGATCTTCGGAATCAATCCTGAACATAAAAGCCGATATTCTGATTAAGATATTTCTCCTTTTTTGAGGTAGGATGGATGAGATGAAAGGGTAACAAAAAAGCTATTTCGAGTCTACAAATTCAAACGAGATTTAAAATTCACAACGGAACCAATTACAGCGATCGCAGGGGCTTCAAAACCGGTTTCTTCTACTTTTTGAACAATGGTTTCTAAGGTTGCAATTAACTCTTCTTGATCCGGTCGAGTTCCCCAACGAATTAACGCCACAGGGGTTTCTGGGGACTGTCCAGCCTGAGTTAACTGTTGAATAATATAAGGTAAATTGTGAACTCCCATATAAATTACGATGGTTTCTGAACCTTTAGCGATCGCTTCCCAATTCACAGAAGGTCGATATTTTCCGGCGGTTTCATGACCCGTTACAAAGGTAATAGATGAACTATGATCTCGATGGGTTAAAGGAATTCCTGCATAAGCTGGTGCTGCAATTCCTGAAGTAATTCCGGGCACAACTTCAACCGGAACACCCGCTTGAATTAAATCTTCCATTTCTTCACCACCGCGACCAAAAATAAACGGATCTCCTCCTTTTAACCGCACTACAATGGCATGATTTTGAGCCTTTTCTATTAACAGTTGAGTGGTTTCTTCTTGTAATAATGAGTGTCGTCCTCGTCGTTTTCCCGCATGAATTTTTTCCGCTTGAGGGTTAATTAACTCTAAGATTTGAGGACTAACTAAAGCATCATAAATGACGACATCTGCAAATTCTAATAAGGTTTTTCCTTTAATGGTTAATAAGCCGGGATCTCCTGGCCCTGCACCAACAAGATAGACTTTACCTAAACAGTGTTGAGATTGATTCATAGTCACTTTACTCAAATCTTAGTTCGTTGAAAAGAAAGTTAAATACATTAACCGTATGTTTCGAGGCGATGGGTTTGCTCTGTTGTTCAATTACCGATAACCCCTGGGATGATTTTATCTACTGATTTAACACAATCTTATAATATAAATCTGTAATCAATGATAACTTTTTTCACAGGAGCAATTTTTGGTGCGTGAAAGAACAGGATAGAAGGGGAGAAAACCAGAACCTGCAAGGAGGATTTTCTCGACTTATCAATTTTTTAATCGGTTCCGGTTCAGCAATAATACCTCAAGTATTCTAGTTCCTCAAAGAGAATAAGTATACAATAATACGGAAGGGTAGCACTATTGTCAACAAGCCCCATCTTTTGTTAGTAATAAAATAGGTGATCATAGGGCATCAGCATAGTTATCGGCTTTTTCTCTCTTGTTTCTTGTGTATTTCATTCCTTCTTTATTCTCTACCCTCCAAAATTTCAACAGTTCCTTGATAACCATCAACGCGCACTCGCTGACCGTCTTTTAAATAAGTCGTTGCACCTTGAATATTCATTACCGCAGGGATACCATATTCCCGCGCGATAATTGCACCATGAGAAAGTTGTCCACCAACTTCAGAAATAATGGCTTTTGCTGTTAATAAAATCGGCGACCATCCGGCATCGGTGTAGGGAACAACCAGAATTTTATCCTCGGTTTGATCAATAATATTGGTTAAACTACGACAAATTTTTACGATTCCTTCCACCGTCCCAATACTAGCAGGAATTCCTTGTAAAATTGCAGCATTTTGAATAGTTTGTAACCGAGGTTTTGGTAAAATATTACCATAAACAACGGGGGGAACGGTGCGACCGCTATCTTCTTCAAAAATTTTCCGACGTTGATGAACTTTAGGAATAAAATCCGGTTCAGTATTCTGTTCTATCCAAGCTTTGACTTCATCCCATTCTAAATAAAAAATATCTCCCGAATTTTCTAATAGTCTCTGAGTAATAGCTTGGGATTCTATTGCCAAGATTGTCCATCGTAAATGCGCTAAAAGTTTCCCATAAACTTCAGCAATTTTGCTTTTGGTTAACGTGCGTTCATAACATTGAGCTTGTCGCCATTGTTCCCATCGATTTAAATTAGAAACGCTTAAATTTTCCATGCGGTAGTTTGTATTTCTAACGATTTTAAATAGCATTTCTTTGAATATTTCTGGTTGTTCTAACCAATTGGGAACTGAAATATCTGTTCCCACTTCACTTAAATAGCCGTAGGTTTGTAACCAAGTTTCAAATTTTTGATAAAATTGCTGATTTTCTGTTAGTTTTTGTTCAAAAGATTGATGAGTAATGGGTTCGGTTTTTGTAAAGGTTTCTCTAATTTGATCTGCTAGAGTTTGTAACGCTTGCATTGAGGCTACTTCTGGGGCGGTATGGGTGGGTATCCAAGCATCAGAAACTTTAAATAGAGTTCGACGAATGGCTAACCCAATGGGAGCAATAATATTATAGTAAGTGGCTGATTTTAATGTTGTTTGTATAGTTTCAGCTTGTTCTAAGAGTTGAGTTAAAGTTAGAGATTCGAGGGATTGATGAGATTCTAACTGTTGTAATGTCGGTAAAAATAGCTGTTCTAAATCTTGTTGAAAATCTTGATCTAAATGTCGTTCTCGTTGAATGAGTCGCCATAAACCAGGTAATGAAGGGAAGAGTTTACGAAGGGGAGGTTTTCCCATTTTTTGTCCTCTTACTAAAAACTCTAACCCCTGTTTCGGTAATCCCATTAACGTAAAGATTTCTCCTAATAAAGTAGCGTTAAAATAGGCGTGAGAACCGAATAAGGTAGCCGTTTGTTTAAAATCTAAATGGGAAACTTTTTTTCCTAAAACTAAGGTGAAGAGTTCACCCCAAATGCCACAGGTTAAGGGGCGATTAATTGACCAGGTTAAGGGAGGAATGACCCCAGGAATCACTTCTGCGGCGATGGTTCTTGTCCAAATAGGGTGTAAATTAGTAATGGGACGAGTTTGCAAAATCCACACTTTGACTCCATCCCAAGACCATTCAATATCTTGGGGGATACCTTGATAAAAAGTTTCGATGTCTTGGGCGAGTTTAACTAATTCTAAAATTACTGTTTTGGGTAAAATTGTCGGAAGTTTTAATTGCTCAATGGGGGTATTAATTTCGATTTCTAAATGGACGGGAGTAAATTGACCGCCAACCACCAATTCGGCGCCTCCTTGTAAGGCTTCAATAATAATTTGTGAACCGCCATCTAAGGGGTTACGAGTAAACATGACGCCTGCAACTTCACTGGCTAAATAAGGTTGAATTAATACGGCAATTCCAGCATCAGGAAGGTGTTGATTTTGACGATAGGAAATCGCTTCAGGCGTCCAATAAGATTGACGACATTGAATAATGGCAGGTTGTAATTCTGCTGGAGAATAAATAGGGCCAATAGTTTGATATTGTCCTGCTGCTGATGAAATATTACTATCTTCTCCCAAGGCGGAAGAACGTACAATTAAGGGATAATTGGTTAATTGGATTGGTTTTTTAAAAGGAATATTAATATCTTCTAAATGGTTAATAGCAGGTAAAACCCACCCTAACGGAACTTTAAAGCCTGCCCGTTTTAATTCACTTAATCGGGTTGCTTTTTCACCACATTGTTGAATATCGAGTTTATCTTTTAAGTTAAAAACTTGTTGTTTCATATACAATCCTACATCATCTTTTTGAGATAAATTAATCATTACTAATTCAAAAGCCAACACCAAAACTGCAATTAATTCCCAAGGAGATAAGGGAGGATATTGAGGGTGTTGATGCCAAAACCAGACCCAAAATACTGCACTTAAACATCCTAGCCGGGATGCCCAAAGTCGAGATGCAGATTTAGAAATCGGTAATAATAAATAGCTAAAACGCCAGATTAATAATCCTGTAATTCCGCTACTGATAGCAATGATTGGAGAATACACTAATATTCCCCAAGTTGCATTGGTAACGCCTCCTCCTTTCGCAATAAAATATCGTCCTGCGACTAATAAAATTAAACTAACAATTTGCCAAACCGGAGCATTTGGGAATAAAATATTGGCAGCAATAACCGGAACAATTCCCCGTGCGATTTCGAGGATCACAGCGACAATTCCCGCTTGTTTTCCGCCTAAATAAAATGCAGCCGAGACGCTAATATTTCCCGTTCCTAATTGCGATAATTTTTTTCCTGATAATAGTTGCACCACCCAACCCGTTAAAGGTAATGTTCCTAAACTCAAGCTACCGACTAACAGGAAGATGAGAACCCAAAAAGGCATGATCAAGATTCTCCTGTAAGGAAATTGGAAGATTACCCCACTCATTGATTGAAGGGGTTGGTTTACAGATGGACAACCCTTTGCCAGAGGTGGCTTTCGCTCTGGAAATTATGTTAATATTTTAATTAACGAAAAATGAAATGATCGTTAAGCTATCATTAAATTCAGGAAAAAATCGCCATTATGCAAAGTAATACTCTTTGGATTCCCATTGCTGTACTCATCGTCGGATTTATTGCGGCGGTCAGTATTGGATCAATTGCTTGGTACAATTCCAAACGTCCCCCCGGTTGGGAAGATAAAGAAAGACCGGACTATGTTCCTCAAGTTAATGCAGAGGATGACAATAATTAAATCCAAAATTAATAGGTTAATTTGGGTTGACAATTCTCTGAATTAAAAGTGACTTTGCAGAGTAATTGTGATTGGTTTATCCTTACTTCTTTCAGCTAATCCAGATCGTTTCGAGATGAAAGTCGGGAAGAACGGTTGCTTTTCCCGACTTCAAATTCAAACCGATTTGATTTAACAACTCTCCTCCGTCAATCAGATTTTAACGGTCAATAAACAACGATTTAGCTTTTTTTCCCTTTCGGAAATTGGTTGATCTGGGCTGACCCATAAAAAATCAGAGAATTGTTTTGAATTCGGAGTCGATCTACCCTTAATTGGGTTCCATCTAAAGCGAATTTGTCAAGATCTAATAAATCATTAACATGGTTGACTAAAGCTTGACTCAGGTTAATGGCTTCCTGATTTCCGCTATATTGAACATCGACAAATCGGATTTTTTGACGGTCTTGCACCTCCACTTGAGTTGTAAAATCAACTTGAACAGGTTCCTGTGAATTTCCCAGGAGAATTTCTGATTGAATTCGCAGGGCTTTTTCAGGGGTAATGGTCATTAAAGTTTTCGTAAACTTTAAGGGTTCTCCCTGATATTGAAGGCGCTGAAGTTTTTCGACCACAAACGGGGTATTAAAGGAGTCCGTTAAGTCTTCCTCGGTTAACACCACCCGCAGACTCGCTTGAGTGGGTTGTCGTAACTTCACTTGACCTGTAAAAATGGCGCTGAAATCAATAGACACCGCTTGCACATAGAGTTCCATGACAGCAATACGGAGGCCATTGTACATCAGCATCCCGTTTCCGATGAAATCAAAACCATCGACGCTTCCCTGCAATAGCTTGGCTACAGGTTCCGCCCGAACGTTGGCTTCAATTTTTTCAGAACGCTTGAACAAAGCCGCGATCGCAGTCCCGACAACCTTGCTGACGAGGCGATCGCCACTTTGAGTCTGAAAAGAAGTGCTTCCAAACAAAGCCTGTACCATTCCTATGCTCGCTAGCCGACTTCCCTATTATAACTTTTTATGAAGTTTTGTAAAAATTAGTAATGCTTATCGGAGAGATAGCTGAAAGTTAAACTACGGGTTATTTTTACCGGAAATGGTCAACCCGTGAGAATTCTTGAGCGCTTGTCCTTCCCTGATGGCAGCCTTGACCCCTATAACATTACCCCTGCTTTTAGCGATCACAGGCAACTCCCAGACTGAGAAGGCTTGGTCAATATAGCTTTCAAATCGAGTGACTGATTAAATAATCAACCATTCAAAAATTTGATTAACGGTTAACTTTAACTGAATTCCTGTTAAAATCGGTAAGGAAGTATCTCCTCGTAAAAGTTGTACCCGTTGGTCAGGCAATACAATTAAAACCGTTTCTTCATCGGGGTCAATTAACCATCCTAATTCCGTGCCATTTTGGGAACAATGCAGCAAATTTCCTAAAACTTTGGTTTGACTTTGTTCTGGGGATAAAATTTCAATTGACCAATCAGGATGAACCTCGAAGCGGTTAGCAATTCGCCCCGAAGATGTGCGAGGAATTCTTTCCCATCGGAATACAACAACATCAGGAACAATTGCATTTCCCCCAAAACTACAGCGTAATTCAGGAAACGCATAGGCAATTTTGTGAGGTTCAACAACGGCATTAATCACCTCGCAAAGTTTCCCTTGAATTAAACTATGTTCACCTTGGGGCATGGGTTTGGGTCTAATTTGACCATTAATAAATTCTTGGGCAGGTTTGGTTTCTGGTTGTTGCAGAAATTCCTCTAATGTTAACTTTGGAGTAGTCGTTTGAATCATCACTTTCAACCTAATTTTTGTTTTAATTCTGATACTTTATTACCCTTAAAGCAGGCACTCCTAGACAACATCATTAAAATCAATCCCTGTGTTCTATTAGAAATTCAATTGATTGCTTCCTAACGTTGTTCCTTCCAAACAAGCACCGTCTAAAATAACACCTAAAAATACAGTTTGTTCAAGAATGGCACAAAGTAAATTCGCGCGTTCTAAATTTGTTCCTCGAAGAATCGCACCGGATAAATTAGCTTCTTCTAAATCAGCTTGAGATAAATCTGCTCCTGATAAATTCGTATTTCTTAAATCCGCTTGACATAAAATTCCTTGGGATAAATTCACGCCGCGTAAATCAGCCCCTCTGAAATCAACCCCACTTAACTCTAAATTTCCACAGGTTGCTCCCGTTAAAAATGCGCCGATAAAACTCGCTTCTTGTAGTTCTGCATTGATCAGAATTGCGCCTCTTAAGTCGGCATTTCTGAGGTCTGCTCCTTGCAAATTAGCCCCGGATAAATCAGCCCCTCTTAAGTTAGCTCGAAGTTGAGCACCGGATAAATTAGCACCGGATAAATTGACCTCAGCTAAATGGGCTCCTGATAAATTCACACCGGATAAATTAATATTACTGAGGTCTTTAATCGTTCCTCGCTTAATAGCATTGAGATCAACAGATGGGGATTGAGTCATAGTGATAAAAAGTGATGATTTAAACCTGTTAAACTTTAGATTCTTTTTGGGATTTTGATTTAGAGCTTAACGCTTCCTCTAACCAGACGTTGGGTAATTGACTGGGTTGAGTTGGCAATTGCATTAACCCAATTTCAGCTAATTTTACAACATTTTTCAAGGATTCAACTAATGCCGGGTCAAACCGAGTTCCACTCAACTCCTGACATTTTTCGATGGCTTCTGTTAAGCTGTGGGCGTGACGTTTTCCTCTGGAGTGAGTTAAGCTTTGGAAATAAGCGACTAACCCTAAAATTCGAGCTTTAATATTAATTTCTTCTGCTTTTTGTCCATCAGGTTTTCCACTGCCATCCCAATATTCTAACTGATGAGCGACGACATCTCGAACGATTCCTAATTCTGGCATTGACTCTAATAATCTTGCCCCAATTAAAGCGCGTTCTGACCAAAACTTTCGAGTTGCATCATCCATTTCTTCTGGACTTTGAGTAAACACTTCATCCGGTGCAGAAGATAACCCAATGCGATATAATAATCCAGCTAATCGTAACCGCCTTAACGTTACCGTAGGTAGATCTAAAATTTGTCCAATTGTTTCTGATAATGCGGCGACTTGTAAGGAAGCACAAGGGTTATTTTGATCTCGTTCATCAATCCGTTGTGCCATTCTTAAGAATGCTTGTAATTTATTAGCCGTAATATTACGACTGACTCGTTTAGCTTGTCCTTCTAATTCCCAAAATTCTCGATTTTGACGATTAATGGTAATCAGTTCTTGTTGAGAAGATTGTAAATAACTGACAATTCGAGACACGACTCCAGTTAAGTCAGAAACTTGATGATAAGGTGTTGCTATAATTTCCTGATGTTGTTGCAATAAACGGTCTGCTAATTCAGCATTATAGGGTCGAAAACGCTCAATTAAAATTCGGGCAGATTCCCGAACTAATTTTTGATCAAATGTCCATAAACCGTAAAATTTACGTTCTGTATCAAGGTTAGGTTTGTTATGAGCCGGATATTCATCAGGCATTAATTCATGACACAATACCATTGAGGTATAACTGGGAGCTAGAATAATTAAATTCCACTCCATCACCAAACTATCAGACGGGTCTAAATTAACTAAAGAAACATTGTCTAATTGTCCAGTTCGATGAGTTGAAAATCCACTATCTCCAACGGCACTAATGACAACATGGCGGCAAGATTGAACAATCTCAAAATAACGATCGGCTTCTTGAAGATACCATTTTCCCTGCTGAAATGTGACTAAGACTAGAGGTTGTTGCTCGGTGGCTGCATCACTATTTTGCAAAATGTGATCTTCGAGTGCATGACATAACGCAACTAGCGTATTCTTGAAATAGACACCATAGCTAGAAGGCAGTTGACCATCTGGAAGGGAGGCTTTAAGCTGATTGAGCGTGGATTCTGGATTCATTGGCAAACGCGAGTCCCGACTATTCCTTAAATCTTAACATCTATTTGTCCAGCATATTCTTGCTGCCTAACCTCACCTAAACAGAGAAAAATAGGAAAAGCCAAATAAAATTGATCATTTAGAAAAATTTATGCAAATTTTGAGTTAACAATAATGTTAATTATATCGGCATTTAAACCCGATATTGTCACTTCAATTAAACCCGAACTAAAACCCTAACCTGTTTTCGGTTTTCAGTTTCTGATTTTGTGAATCTAAGGGGGAACTTATATCACTTACAGCTTGTTGCCATTTTCACTTTTTTTGTAGTAGGATAATTGGTACTTTTGAAACAGAGTGATTTCTTTCAGCTTCATTACCCAGGAGATTGGATTTATGACCCTGCAACCAAATTTTTCATCCCCATCTAACCTTCAACCTGTCGAAATGTCCACAGGGAGTACAACCTCCTTAGTTGGAGTTAATAAAATTACAATTACCAATAAAGATGTTAATAGAAAAGGTGAATATATTGGAACAACTGGCCCCGATTATATTGAAGTTGATCCCTTGATTGCACCTTTTGAATTTATAATTTATGGCTTAGAAGAAGCAGATACCCTATCAGGTGGGGCTGGAAATGATAGTTTATTTGGAGGGAAAGGAAATGATTCTTTAATCGGTTTAAATAGTAATGATATTATCCAAGGAAATTTAGGTAAAGATTATATTAATGGGGGAAATGGAGATGATTCTGTTTATGGAGGACAAGGAAATGATACCCTTTTAGGTTCAGCCGGAAATGATTCTCTTGCGGGTGATAAAGGAGTGAATCAGTTAACAGGAGGATTCGGAATTGATCACTTTGCAGTTCGTTCAATTGAGTCAGAAAATACAGGTTCAGCATCGGGTTTTATTCCCCAAAATGCGGATGTTATTACAGATTTTACCCCAGGAGAAGATGTCATTGTTGTTAGTGGTGTTCCTTCCTTTGCTCAACTGAATTTAATCTCAATTACCCCTCAAGCGGTGAAAGGATTATTTCCAAGTATTGAGCGCACCCTGGGTGGAGGAACGTTAATTGAAGTTCAAGCGACGGGTCAAATTATTGGATTTTTAGAAAATATTGAACCGCAACAATTATTAACCTCTTCCTTTCTCTTTTACCCCACTTCTTTAGGGTAGTTTATGCGGTAAAATCTAAACTGCTTGTTTCTTCATCACTTAAAGGTAAAAAGATTTCAACGATTGTTCCTTGATTTTTACCGGGACTGGTTAAGAAAATTTTACCTCCCATCATTTCCAGTAAATTTTTTGAAATGACCAATCCTAATCCGGTACTTCCTAATGCTTGGATTCGGCTTTCATCTTCAACAACAAACGGTTGAAATAATTTTTCTTGAATTTGAGGTGAAATCCCGATTCCAGTATCTTTAATAATAATAACAGCCATTTCTTCACTATCTTGAGTTTTAGAATGAGGAATGGAGCGAATTTCAGTGTTAATTGAAATACTCCCTCGGTCTGTAAATTTAATAGCATTCCCGATAATATTAATCAAAACTTGTTTAAGTTTGGTTGGATCTGCTTTAACTTGAATGCGGTGAGGATAGTCTTGTTTATAGAGTTGTAATCCTTTTTGACGAATATTAGAAAACTGTAAATAGATGGCTGCTGTTAAACTGGCGTGTAAATCAATCGTCTTAATATCAAATGAAACTCGACCTTCTTCAATTCGCGCTAAATCTAAAACTTGATTGATTAATGTTAATAAATGTAGAGAAGAATGATGAGCTTGTTGTAGAAGCTCTCGTTCTTCCTCGTCATCATCACATAAATCATCTAATAAGATTTGTAAGGAACCAATAATCCCATTCATTGGCGTTCTTAACTCATGGGATGTTTGTCTAAGGAAATCATCCTTTCGATGATTCATCTGCTGTAAAAGTTTATTTTTAGCTTCAACGGAACTATATTTTTCCTGTGCTATTTTAAGTTCTTGTTTTAGATTATCTGTTTCTCGCTGAAATGTTTCTTTCGTCGTCTGCAATAACCTCTCTAAAGAAGCTTTTTCCTGTTTGAACTGTTGCAAATTTTGATAATAAATCCAAGCCATTACAAAACTGAACAAAGCCACGAATACGGAAACAATCGGTATGAACACTGTAAATACCGAAACACTTTGAGCAACATAAGCAATCAGCCCCAATACTATCAAACCTATGATAGCAATTGATACTACTTGCCTGAGTGTTCTTGATTGTCTGAGCTTTTGCCCCATAATTTATTACACCCGTCAGCCGCTCCAAAGGTTTAATTTCAGCGACCTTGAAACTTACTTTTCTATTCTATGTGACAAATTCCCAAGCGTAACCGATCCTGATCCGCTTGAAATTTCCCTTGATCTGAATTGAGAGAGGAATTTCTGGATCTTGATTGCCAATCATCGCGTCGATGTTAGATTTCGGCTGCTGTAGTCGGGACAGTTGATAGCGGCTTCAGATAAGGCGATTTTCGGTTGGACTGGACATTTGAGGTGATAGTTCCCTGTAAAGAAAACACAATCAGCACAGGGAATCTGGTGCATTTTTTTGGTTTGTCGCACCGTATCCTGAATAGCAGCACCCAAACTCCAAACTATCACAATCAAGAATCCCCAAGCCAAAACAAGGCAAATCGGCACAAAAAAGGGTTGAACAATCTGAATTAGGATTTGTAACAGTTCCAACATGATGCTCCTCCTTCCAGGGTTTATTTTAAACTTGATCGTAACCGAAGGGAAGGCGTTCAACAGAAGTTGCTCAAAAAAGTTAATTTATAGGAAATAAAAAATGCAGCCAAGGGGAACAAGCAACAGGAAATTGGAAACAGGAAAAATGTAAAAGTTATGATACCGTACCTGAAAATCAAGTATCAGTCGCAAATATTCAGAAGTTTATATAGTTTTAGAACATTGGGAATATTTCAAATATTAATATTCATTGAAATTAGATTTTTAAAGAGCGATCACATTTTATTTTTGACTCTAATTAACTACAATCTGCTATGATAAAATTAGCTTAACCCTTTATGGAGATTTGATCATGCAAGCATTTGAAGTTATGGGAACCGTTGATGAAAACGGACAATTAATTTTAGATCATCACCTTGATATTAATACACCGAGTCGGGTGAAAGTGATTGTTTTAGTTTCTCCCCAGGATGAATCTGAATCTAATCCTGATGATACCCCTGTGGAAGACATTAAAGCCAGTTTAAGACGAGCGTTACACGAAATGAAAACAGGACAAACCCGACCTTTATCTGAATTATGGGAGAGAATCGATGACTAATAATCATTCTCCTGCAATTTCTATCAGATTTGCCAATGAATTTGAAAATGAGTTATATCGGTTATCAAAAAAATATCGCAGAATTCGTGCTGATGTTGAACCGATTATTATAGAATTACAAAAGGGTAATTTCTTGGGCGATCGCTTACAAGGATTTGGGATCAATTATTTTATTTACAAAGTCAGGGTTAAAAATAGTAATATTCAAAAAGGCAAAAGCGGAGGTTATCGGTTAATTTATTGTGTTGAATCTCCAACTTCTGTTTTACTGTTAACGATTTACAGTAAATCTGAACAGGAAGATATTGGCGTTAATCAGATTAATTCTATTTTAGATGAATTTTATGGAGATGAATAAACCTCCATTACAAACAGAAACCGGGTTTCTTCGAGAAACCCGGTTTCTAAGAAGCGATCGCATTTTTCCCCCATGTCAAATCTCCCACTCTCCTTCCAACAAGCGATCGCACTGTTCACTAAATCTTATTGATGAAGCTCAAGAAATTGAAACTATTATTAATCAAGAATTGAATTACTTAATATAAGTAAATTTTTGATTTCTTCTATAGTAAAAGGTGGATTTTTTCTATGTATCATAGCATGACAATTTGGACATACTGGACGCAGATCTTTAATAGGATCAACTTATCTAGCTTATAAATTTTCATTTTTAACTCATCCAAGAACTCAACCTTTATCAAACCCACTCATCCGACAACAACCTGCCTTGAATGGGTTCATATTCATCCTCTAATAACCACAATTTAGCGGTTTCATAATCTTCAG